>JBDTMD010000025.1:0-10190 GCA_039934435.1 Burkholderiales bacterium | reverse complement strand
GGCACCACGATCCCGCTGTACGACAAGCGCGCCGAGCTCTACGCCTCGCGCGTCGTTACAGTGCGCACTGCGCCGGCGGCAGCGAAAAAAGTCGCGCCCGCCTGAGCCCCGCGGCCGCCCTCGCCCGCCTCAGGCGGCGAGCTTGTCTTGCAGCTGCGAGCGGCGCAGCGCAAGTTCCCGCGGCAGACGCGCGCCGAGCTTGCCCAGCAGATCGTCGTGCGACGCGATCTCCTTTCTCCAGGCGGTGCCATCGACTCGCGTGATTTCCTCGTATTGCCCGCGCGTGACGCGATCCAGGCCGCGCCAGTTCAAGTCGTCGTGGCGCGGAATGATGCCAAGCGCCGTGTCGACTCCCTGCGCGAGGCCATGGCAACGCTTCACGATCCACTCCAGGACGCGCATGTTCTCGCCAAAGCCTGGCCAGACGAATTTGCCATGCGCATCCTTGCGAAACCAGTTGACGCGGAATATGCGGGGCGGGTGGCGTACCGCCTTGCCCATCTTCAGCCAGTGCGCAAAGTAGTCGCCGATGTTGTAGCCGCAGAACGCGAGCATCGCCATCGGATCGCGGCGCACCACGCCGACCTTGCCAGTGATGGCGGCCGTCGTCTCCGAGCCAAGCGTGGCCGCCATATACACCCCGTCTTCCCAGGTCGGCGCCTCGACCACCAGCGGCACCGTGCCCGAACGGCGGCCACCGAACATGAACGCGGCGATCGGCACGCCGCCGGCGTCTTCCCACTTCGGATCTATGGACGGGCATTGCACCGCCGGCACAGTGAAGCGCGCGTTGGCGTGCGCCGCGACTCGACCGCACTCGGGGGTCCATTCCTTGCCCCGCCAATCGGTCAGCCGCGCCGGTGGCGTCTCGGTCATGCCTTCCCACCAGACGTCGCCTTCCGGCGTGAGCGCGACGTTGGTGAAAATGACGTTGGCGGCCAGCGTCTTCATCGCGTTCGCGTTGGTCGCCTGCGATGTGCCCGGCGCGACGCCGAAGAACCCGGCCTCTGGATTGATGGCATAGAAGCGGCCATCCTGTCCCGGCTTGATCCAGGCGATGTCCTCACCAATGGTGGTGACCTTCCAGCCCGCGTAGGCCGCGGGCGGAATGAGCATGGCAAAGTTGGTCTTGCCGCAGGCGCTGGGGAACGCGGCGGCGACGTAGGATTTTTCGCCGGTGGGCGATTGCACACCGAGGATCAGCATGTGCTCGGCGAGCCAGCCCGCGTCGCGCGCCATGACCGAAGCGATGCGCAGCGCGAGGCATTTCTTGCCAAGCAGCGCGTTGCCGCCGTAGCCGGAGCCGTAGGACCAGATTTGGCGGCTGTCGGGGAAATGGACAATCCATTTTTCCTCTTCGTTGCTCGGCCAGGGAACATCCTTCGCGCCGGGCGCGAGAGGCGCGCCCACCGAATGCACGCAGGGCACGAATTCGCCGTCTTCGCCGAGCCACTCCGCAACCGCGCGGCCCATGCGCGTCATGATGCGCATGTTCACGGCGACGTAGGCAGAGTCGGAGATCTCGACGCCGATCTGCGCGATATGCGATCCGATCGGACCCATGGAAAACGGCATCACGTACATGGTCCGGCCGCGCATGCAGCCATCGAACAGGCGCTTGAGCGTGGCGCGCATGTGCCGCGGCTCGACCCAGTTGTTGGTCGGTCCGGCCTGCTCCTTGGTCCGGCTGCAGATGAAGGTGCGATCCTCCATGCGCGCCACGTCGCTCGGGTGCGAGCGCGCGAGGTAGCTGTTCGGGCGCAGCTTCTCGTTCAGCTTGATGAATGTTCCCGCTCGAACCAGCTCGCCGCACAGCGTGTCGTATTCGGCCTGGGAGCCGTCGCACCAGACAATGCGATCGGGCTTGGCGAGTTGCGCAATTTCCCCCACCCATTGACGCAGGCGGCGGTGGCGCACCCATGACGGAGCATTCGACTGGTCGGCGGGGCCGGATGCAGAAGCGCTCATGCGGGCAAACTCCAGAAAGGCAAACGGCTCAGCAACACGCTGAGCCGGTTCTATTGTTTGGTAGGCGATTGTAGCACCGGCCCATGGCCGCCCATCTACTTGCCGATGCAGAAGCGGCTGAAGATCTCGCCGAGCAGATCGTCGGCGGAGAACTCCCCGGCGATGCTGGCGAGCGCCATTTGCGCCAGCCGCAATTCTTCCGCGAACAGCTCCCAGCGTTGCAGTTCGTGCGTCGCGGCGTCGAGATGCGCCGTGGCGCGCTGCAGCGCGCGCAGATGTCGCTCGCGCGCAAGAAAGACGGTTTCGCCGGTCGCGCTCCAGCCGGCGACGCGCAGGATCGCGGACTTGAGGGCGTCCAGCCCGGCGCCCGTCTTTGCAGAAACGGCGACGGCCCCGCCGGTCGCCGAGAATCCGGGCACCAGGTCGATCTTGTTGTAGACCTCGATCAATGCCGTGCCCGCGGGGACCTCGTCGAGTGGTGCATACGGCTCGCCCGCGTCGAAAACGACGATGACGATGTCGGCTTGCTCGAGCTCGCGCTGCGTGCGCTCGATGCCCAGGCGCTCGACCACGTCCGACGAGGGCCGCAGTCCCGCAGTATCAATGACGGTCAGCGGCACGCCCTCGATCTGGATGGGTTCGCGCAACGCGTCGCGCGTCGTGCCTGGAATCGACGTCACTATGGCGCGCTCTTCGCCCGCCAGCCGGTTGAGCAAGCTCGATTTTCCGACGTTCGGCCGCCCGGCAAGGACCACCTGGACGCCAGAGCGCAGCAGGCTGCCCTGGCGGCTCTTGGCGAGTACTTCATCCAGCGCGCCGCGTACGCGCCTCAGGCGGGCGGTGGCGGCATCGCGATGCAACTTGTCCACGTCATCGTCCGGAAAATCCAGCATCGCTTCGGTCAGTGCGCGCAGTTCGACGAGTTGCGCGACCAGCGCATTGACCGCGGCGGAGAATTCGCCGCGCAGCGAACGCAGAGCCGAACGCGCCGCTTCGCGGCTAGCGGCATCGATCAGATCGGCCACCGCCTCCGCCTGCGCCAGATCCAACCGGCCATTGAGAAACGCCCGACGCGTGAATTCACCCGGCTCGGCGAGGCGCGCCCCCGCGTCCACGCAGGCAGCAAGCACCGATTGCAGCACCATCAGTCCACCGTGGCCATGGAACTCGAACGCCTGCTCGCCTGTGTAGGAATGCGGCGCCGGGAAGTAGAGCGCGAGCCCCTCGTCGAGCAACTCACCGTTCGCGTTCCGCGCCCCGGCCAGGGTGGCGATGCGCGGTCGCGGCAAACTCCCGAGCAGGCGGCGCGCAATTTCCGGCGCATCCGAGCCCGACACGCGCACGATGCCGATCGCGCCTCGCCCCGGGGGCGTGGCGATGGCGGCTATGGTGTCCGGGGCTCGTCCAGGGGGATCAGCGCTTGGCATGGGCAGTCTTGTCGCGATCGAACAAGCGCTGGATCTGCCATTGCTGGGCGATGGAAAGGATGTTGTTGACCAGCCAGTAGAGCACCAGTCCGGCCGGGAAGAAAAAGAAAAACACGCTGAACACGAAGGGCATGAACTTCATCACTTTCGCCTGCACCGGGTCGGGCGGCACCGGGTTCATGCGCGTCTGCAGCACCATGGATGCCGCCATCAGGATCGGCAGCACGTAGTACGGATCCTGCGCCGAAAGATCGTGAATCCAGAAGATGAAGGGAGCATGTCTCAGCTCGATGGCCGCCAGCAGCACCCAGTACAGCGCGATGAACACCGGAATCTGCACCAGGATCGGAAAACATCCGCCCAGCGGATTGATCTTCTCGGTCTTGTACAGCTCCATCATCGCCTGGTTCATCTTCGCGCGATCGTTGCCGTACATCTCGCGGATCTTGGTCAGGCGCGGTGTCACCAGCTTCATCTTCGCCATCGACTTGTAGCTTGCCGCCGACAGCGGGAAGAACAGCAGCTTTATCGTCACGGTCAGCAGGATGATGGCCACGCCCCAGTTTTCCGACCACCTGTGAAAGAACTGGAGCACGGCGAATAGCGGCCAGGCAATGATGGTCAGCCAGCCGAAGTCCACCACAAGGTCCAGTCCAGGCGCGGCTTTCTTCAGTCGGCTCTGCTCTTCCGGCCCCGAGTACAGCCTGACCGATACGCGTGCCGGTTGGCCGGTCGCCGCGTGCGGCGTGGCGAGGATGACGCCCACCGCGTAATTGCCGTCGGGCAGCTTGCGCGCGTAGAACTCACGCGACGTCTTGTCGGGAGGCAGCCAGGCCGATACAAAGTAGTGCTGCATCATCCCGATCCAGCCGTCGGTCGCTTCCTTGGGCAGGTCGGCCTTGTCTTTCTCGACGTCGGAAAAGCTGACCTTGTGATACGCCCGCTCCACCGTGTAAAAGGCGGGGCCCGTATACACGTACATCATTCGATTCTGACCCGCTGGCGCCTTGTCATCCCGCACCACCTGGAAATATGCGTACGTGGCGGGCGGTGCGCTATCCGCATTTTTCAGTTCAAACGACACATCGATCAGGTAGGTGTTGCGGTGGAAGGTGTAGACCTTTTCCACGACCAGCCCGCCCGGTCCGTCGGCGGCGAATCTCGCCTCCACACGTTCGTCCCCGGGCGCGAGCGTGTGCTCGCCGGGAAGCGCGCGCCACAGCGTGCGATGGTTGGGCATGCCCTCGCCGATCAGGCCGCTCTGCGCGCTGTAGGAATGCTCGGGTCCGAGTAATTCGAAATTCTTGCTGGAGTCGAGCGCATCCTTGTGCTTGCGCAGCTCGAGCCGCGTGAGCGTGGCGCCCAGCGTGTCGATCTCTGCCACCAGCAGGTCGGTACTGATTTGCACCTTTTCCGTCGCCACCGCCACCGCGGCGGCACCGGGCACCGCCGTCGCGGTGCTCGCGGCGGGTTTGGTCGATGCCGGCGCGACGGCAAGCGGCTTCGCCGGCGTCGGCACGCCAGGCGCGGCGCGCGTCGTCGCCGCAGGAGCGGGCTTCGGCTGCTGCTCCTTCTGCCACGCGTCCCACAGCATCAGCAGCGAAAAGCTGAAGATGAAGAACAGGATCAGTCGTTGGATATCCATTTCGCTCTGCCCTGCGCTCTAGGCGCGCCGGCGCTCGGGCACCGGATCGTAGCCGCCCGCATGCCAGGGACCGCAGCGGCACAGTCGGCGTCCCGTGAGCCAGCCGCCGCGCAGCAACCCGTGGCGCTGCAACGCCTCGTCCGCATACTGCGAGCAACTGGGGTGGAATCGGCAGGCAGGCGCAAGCAAAGGACTCACAAAATAGCGGTAGCCGCGCAACGCCAGGCGCACCAGCGCGGTCATTGTTCGAGCCTGCCGAACAATTCGCGCACGCGCGCTAGCATGGCCGCCGAGCCGCGCGCACCGTACGGCGGGCGTACCAGCACGTCAAGCGCGCCGAGGCGCGCCTGCTCCAGCCTGAAAGCCTCACGTATGCACCGCTTGATGCCATTGCGTTCCGTCGCCTTTGCCGAGTGCCTGCGAGAAACAAGAATGCCCAGCCGCGGCGGTCCTTCTGCGCGGCGCTCCAGATAGAAGGTGTATCCGGAAAAATTCCGTCGCGTCCCAAGACTCAGCAGCCGCTCAAACTCGGCGCTGAGCGCCAGCCTGCGCTCAGCGCCGAATCCGAAGCGCGCAGGCTTGCCGCGACCTGACACGCTCCTCTGGTGCCTAAACCGCGAGCCGCTTGCGGCCGCGAGCGCGACGCGCACGCAGCACCGCGCGACCCGAAGCCGTCCGGCTGCGGACGAGAAATCCGTGGCGCCGCGCTCGGCGAGTCTTGGATGGCTGATAGGTGCGCTTCATCGGCTTGCTCGCTGCGAAAAAGGGCGGTATTAGAGCCTGCGCCGCGCAGCATTGTCAAATACTCGCGCCAATGCGCGCCACACACGTCAATCCTGTGGATAACGCAGCGTGGAAGGGGTAAAATTTCATTCTCGCCGGCGTGCCAAGCGCGGTCCCGGTGATGCCCCGAACAACGCGCTGCGCGAGACCGTCGAGAACATGCAAAGCCTCTGGGACGCCTGCCTGCGCCGTTTGGAGCAGGAGCTTCCCGCGCAACAATTCAATACCTGGATTCGCCCGCTTGCCGCCGACGCCGGTGCGGCGGAGCCCGGCACGCTGGTGCTGGCCGCTCCCAACCGCTTCGTGCTCGAACTGGTGCGCGAGCGGTTTGCCGCCCGCATCGAACGCCTGGTCGCCGAAGCGAGCGGCCGCGAGCTCGGCCTGCGGCTGGTGCTGGCCCGCGGCAGCGAAGCCGCGCCGCAACGCGAGCTCACGGCGCGCGCCAACGGCGGCGCGCCGCCGGCGCTCGAGCGGGCACGACTCAACCGCCTGTTCACCTTCGACAGCTTCGTCACCGGCAAGGCGAACCAATTGGCGCGCGCGGCGGCGATCCAGGTGGCCGAGAACCCGGGCATTTCCTACAACCCGCTGTTCATCTACGGCGGCGTCGGCCTCGGCAAGACGCACCTGCTGCAGGCGATCGGCAATCATCTCGCCGAGCAGCGGCCGCAGGCGCGGCTGCGCTATACGCATGCCGAGCAGTACGTCACGGACGTGGTGCGCGCCTACCAGCAGAAGTCGTTCGATGAGTTCAAGCGTTACTACCACTCCCTCGATCTGCTGCTGATCGACGACATCCAGTTCTTTTCCAACAAGGGCCGCACGCAGGAGGAGTTTTTTTACGCCTTCAACGCGCTGGTCGAGGCGCACAAGCAGATCGTGATTTCCTGCGACACCTACCCCAAGGAGATCGCCGGCATGGAAGAGCGCCTGATCTCGCGCTTTGGCTGGGGCCTGACGGTGGCCATCGAGCCGCCCGAGCTCGAGATGCGCGTCGCCATCGTGCTGAAGAAGGCGGAAGCCGAAGCGGCGCAGATTTCCGAGGAGATCGCGTTCTTCATCGCCAAGAACATCCGCTCGAACGTGCGCGAGCTGGAGGGCGCGTTGAAGAAGGTGCTCGCCTTCGCGCGCTTCACCGGACGCGAGATCTCGCTGGAGATGGCCAAAGAAGCGCTGCGCGACATCCTCAACGTCGCCAGCCGTCAGATCAGCGTCGACGGCATCCAGAAAACGGTGGCCGAGTATTTCAAGATCAGGATGTCGGACATGCATTCCAAGAAGCGCAGCCGCAACGTCGCGCGTCCGCGCCAGGTGGCGATGGCGCTTGCCAAGGACCTGACGCCGATGAGCCTGCCCGAGATTGGCGAGGCATTCGGCAACCGCGACCATACGACCGTGCTGCATGCCTGCCGCACCATTTCATCGCTGCGCAAGAAGGACTCGGTGCTCAACCGCGACTACCTCGTGCTCGAGCAGGTGCTGAGGGGATGACAAGCCTGTGGATTAGCGCTGCGCGGATTGTGCATAAAGCGGGCGCCGCGCCAGATGCGTTTTTCCATCCACGGCCGTGCACACGCCGTCCACAGCTTTTCCCGCTCCGGCGTTTCTCGCAAGCCGATAAGCGCGCAGGCTTTTCTGCGTTACGGGCACAACTCTGCCTGCTCTATTAACTACTACTAAGGATAAATAATGGCCTTGGTCAAAGCGAAGCGCGACGAACTTCTCGCACCGCTATCCGCCGTAAGCGGCATCATCGAGCGGCGCCACACCCTGCCGATCCTGTCGAACGTGCTCATCGACGGTGCCGAAGGCGCGTTGTCGTTTCTCGCCACCGACATCGAGATCCAGATCACAGCGCGTTCGACGCTCGCCGCGGGCGGCGACGCGCGGCCGGTCACCGTCGGCGCGCGCAAACTCGTCGATATTTTGCGAGCGCTGCCCGAAGACGCCGAGATCACCATGCAGCAGCAGGAAAAGCGTCTGCAGTTGAAGGCGGGCAAGAGCCGGTTCGTGCTGCAGACCCTGCCCGCGGAGGATTTCCCGCGGCTGGCGAAGCCGAGCGGCGAGGTGGCGCGCTTTTCACTCGCGCAGAAGGACCTGCGGCGTCAGCTCGCGCTGGTGCAGTACGCCATGGCGCAGCAGGACATCCGCTACTACCTGAACGGACTCCTGGTGCTGGTCGAAGACCAGCAGCTGCGGTTGGTGGCGACCGACGGCCATCGGCTGGCGTATGCCGCCATGGCTTTGCCGGCGACCCTGCCGCGCCTGGAAGTGATCGTGCCCAGGAAAACCGTGCTCGAGCTGTCCAAGCTGCTAGCAGACACCGACGACGAGGTGAAGATCGAGCTTTCGGCGACGCAAGCGGCATTTACCTTCGGCAGCGTGGAGCTGGTGTCGAAACTCGTGGACGGAAAGTTTCCCGACTACACGCGCGTCATTCCGACGCAGCACAAGAACCTGGTGACACTCGAGCGCGAAGTGCTGCGCCAGTCGCTGCAGCGCGCCGCCATCCTTTCGAACGAGAAATTCCGCGGCGTGCGCTGGGTGCTCACCGACGGCAGCCTGAAGATCGTGTCCTCAAACGCCGAGCAGGAAGAGGCGCAGGAGGAACTGGAAGTGAAGTACGGCGGCGATGCCCTCGACATCGGCTTCAACGTCAATTACCTGCTCGATGTCCTGAACAATATTTCCGCAAGCGAAGTGGAATGCCGCTTCGGCGACGCCGCCTCGAGCGCGCTGCTGCAGTTTCCGGCGCAGCCCGAGTTCAAGTACGTCGTCATGCCGATGCGCATCTGAAGAAGGAATCCGAGTGGGCGAACCCGAACAGCAGCGATCCGAGGCCAGCGACTACGACTCGGACAGCATCAAGGTCCTGAAGGGACTCGAGGCGGTGCGCAAGCGCCCCGGCATGTACATCGGCGACACCTCCGATGGCACCGGCCTGCACCACATGGTGTTCGAGGTGGTGGACAACTCGGTAGACGAGGCGCTGGCCGGCTTCTGCGACGAGATCGTGGTCACGATCCACACCGACAATTCCATCTCGGTGCTGGACAACGGCCGCGGCATTCCGACCGGGAAAAAGGAGGACGATGAGCTCAAGCGCTCGGCCGCCGAAATCGTCATGACCGAGCTGCACGCGGGCGGCAAGTTCGACTCCAACACCTACAAGGTGTCGGGCGGACTGCACGGCGTCGGCGTGTCGGTGGTCAACGCACTGTCCAGCTGGCTGCGGCTCACCATCTGGCGCGACGGCAAGGTGCACCAGCTGGAATTCGCCGACGGCGTGCCCACCGCGCCGCTGCGCGTCACCGGCACCACGGAAAAGCGCGGCACCGAGGTGCATTTCCTCGCCTCGCGGCAGATTTTCGGCAATGTGGATTATCACTACGACATCCTGGCGCGCCGCTTGCGCGAACTCTCGTTCCTCAATAACGGCGTGCGCATCGTGCTGGTCGACCAGCGCGCCGGCAAGGAGGAGGACTTCGCCTTCGGCGGCGGCGTGAAGGGTTTCGTCGAGTACATGAACCGCGCGAAATCCGTCTTGCATCCGAACGTGTTCAGCGCGCAGGGCGACAAGGACGGGATCAGCGTCGACGTCGCCATGCAATGGAACGACTCCTACCAGGAGAACGTGATCTGTTTTACGAACAACATCCCGCAGAAGGATGGCGGCACGCACCTCACGGGCCTGCGTGCCGCGATGACGCGCGTGCTCAACAAGTACATCGAGGAAAGCGACCTGGCGAAAAGGGCCAAGGTCGAGACCACGGGCGACGACATGCGCGAGGGACTGGCGTGCGTGCTGTCATGCAAGATTCCGGAGCCGAAATTCTCGTCGCAGACCAAGGAAAAGCTGGTGTCCTCCGAGGTGCGCCCGGCGGTCGAGGAAATCGTCGCCGAGAAGCTGCGCCAGTTCCTCGACGAACGACCGAATGACGCGCGCATCATCACCTCGAAAATCGTCGATGCGGCACGCGCGCGCGAAGCGGCGCGCAAGGCGCGCGAGATGACACGGCGCAAGGGCGTGCTCGACGGCATGGGGCTGCCGGGCAAGCTGGCCGACTGCCAGGAAAAGGACCCGGCGCAATGCGAGCTCTACCTGGTCGAGGGCGACTCCGCCGGCGGCTCGGCCAAGCAGGGTCGTGACCGGAAATTCCAGGCCATCCTGCCGCTGAAAGGCAAGATCCTCAACGTCGAGCGCGCGCGCTTCGATAAGCTGCTGTCCTCGGCGGAGATCGCCACCCTCATCACGGCCCTGGGCTGCGGCATCGGCAAGGAAGAGTACAACCCGGAAAAGCTGCGCTACCATCGCATCATCATCATGACCGACGCCGACGTCGACGGCTCGCACATCCGCACGCTGC
>JBDTMD010000024.1:0-10218 GCA_039934435.1 Burkholderiales bacterium | reverse complement strand
CACGAAATCAAGGAGATCATGAAGAAGTCGAGGGAACTGGGCATGCAGACCTTCGATCAGGCGCTGTTCGAGCTGTATGAGCAGGGGCGCATCAGCTACGAGGACGCGCTGCGCTTCGCCGACTCGACCAACGAAGTGCGCCTTGCCATCAAGCTGCACGGCAAGGAAGCCAAGGACAAGGACCTGTCCAAGGGCATCGAGCACCTGGACATCGTCTAGCCGCGCGCCGGCATCCGCCCGCGCCGCGTCGCCGGCCCAGCGTCGCATTATGCGCGACTCCAAGCTTTGCCCGTCGTGCGGCTTCCTGCTGCGTTACGAGGACCCGCCCGACCCTTCATTCGGCGCGGTGCGCTTCGTCGCCGTTGAAATGCTGCTCTGGATCGGTCTCGTCCTGTTCCTCGCCTTTTTGTGGGCGGATGCCGATACGAGCGAGCTGTACGCCACCCTCGCCATCATCGCCGTCGCCGCCTGGATCTACCTGCGCCCGCGCCAGCGCCGGAGCGGCGCCGCGCTGCTCGCGCGCCGGCGCTACCACTGCGCGCAGTGCCGGCGCGACTTCGCGGCGCAGGAACTGAAGACGGACGGGCTCTAGGCCGCTCGTGGACTATCACTGTGCGCACTGCGGCCGCGACCTTGCGGCCAGCAAATCGGCCCGCTCGCTCATCGCGCGCATGGACCTCAATTGCCCCTACTGCCTCGGGCGCCTGCAGGTTAACGTGCATCGGGCGGAGACGCTGATCGTCCTCGGAAGCGTTGCCGGCTGCGTCGCCCTTGCCGCCTTCGCCTACGTGCGCCAGAGCCAGGCACTGCTGCTTACCGCGCTCGCCGGCGGCATGGCGGGCGCTGCCGCGCTGTATATCGTCGAGCGCACGTGGCTGCGCGCCTGGCGGCGCTTTCGGGCGCGCGCCCCGCTCGGCGGGATGGAATAATGCACGCCATGAGCGCCTTCTTCGCCTTCCTTCACCACCTGACCGCCTTCACCCTCGTCGCCACTCTGGCGATCGAGTCCGTTCTCATGCGCGGCGAGCTCACGGCCGGCAGCGCGCGCCGCCTGCAGCTCACCGACATGGTGTTCGGCATGTCCGCCGGCGTCGTGCTTTTGGTCGGGCTGCTGCGGGTGTTCTACTTCGAGAACGGCGGCAGCTACTATTTTCACAGCTGGCCGTTCCTCGCCAAGCTGGTGCTGTTCCTCGGCGTGGGCCTGCTTTCGATTCCGCCGACCCTGGAGTTCATGTCCTGGCGCGCGATTCTCAAGCAGGGCCGGGTGCCGTCGCTGAGCGGCGCGCGCCGGCGGCGGCTGCGGCGCCTGGTGCACCTGGAGCTTGCGGGGGTCGTGCTGATCCTGCTCTGCGCCGCGCTGATGGCGCGGGGCGTGGGCACATTCGGCTGATGCGCGCTCTGCAGTGGTGGCTGGTCGCGCTCGGCGCGATCGGGCTCGCGGTGGTCGCCCTCGGCGCCTACTTCTTTTTCACTGCGCCCGAGCGCCTGATGCGCAGCGCGCTCGAATACGAGCGGCGGCTCGCCGGCCTGGAACGCAAGGAGATCACGCCGGCCAGCGGCCTGCGCACCGTCTACCTCGAAGGCGGCCGCGGCGCGCCGCTGCTCCTCCTGCACGGCTTCGGCGGCAACAAGGACAACTTCACGCGGGTGGCGAAGTACCTCACGCCGCATTACCGCGTCGTCATTCCCGATCTCGCCGGCTTCGGCGAGTCGGCGAAGCCGGCGCAGGCCGACTATGCGCCGCGCGCGCAGGTCGAGCGCCTGCGCGCGCTGGTGCGCGGCCTCGGCATCGGCAAGCTGCACCTCGGCGGCAATTCCATGGGCGGGCACATCGCCCTCACCTACGGCGCGCTGTATCCGAAGGAAGTCGAGAGCCTGTGGCTGCTGGATGCCGCCGGCGTCTGGAGCGCGCCGCCGAGCGAGCTGCGCCGGATGATGGCCGACACGGGCGAGAATCCCCTGCTCGTCAAGAACGAAGAACAGTTCGCGCAGCTCATTGCCCTGGTCACCGCCAAGCCGCTGATGATTCCGCGGCCGCTGCTCGATGTGCTGGCGCAGGAGCGCATCCGCAACTACCCTCTCGAACAGCGCATCCTCAAGCAGCTTGCCGCCGACTCGGTGGAAGAGCGCATCCGCGGCCTGGCAATCCCGGCGCTCATCGTCTGGGGCCAGCAGGACCGGGTGCTGCACCCGGGAACCGCGGGCATCCTGCAGATGCTCCTCATCCGCTCGGAAGTAGTGATGATGCCGGGCGTCGGCCACGTGCCGATGCTGGAACAGCCGGAGAAAAGCGCCGCCGACTACCTGCGTTTCCGCGCAACCCTGTAGAGTGGGGGCCGGCATGCACGACGAGAAAATCATGGTTCGCGTCACCGCCACCGGCCAGACGCTGGAAGTCGTGGTGTTCAGCAAGCGACCGGAGGTGATCACCGTGGTCCTGGGCGAAGGCGTGCACAACATGCGCTGCTCGCTCACGCCCACGCGCAACGGCCTGGCCTACGCCGGCAGCGCCATGGGGCGCGAGATCGTCTACGAACGCAGCCAGAAGCAGGTGCGTGCCGACATCGAGCGGCTCAACCCGGCGGTGCGCGGACCCCGCGGCCGCTGACTCTGAAGGAGGAATGACATGACCCTGTGCCCCGTTGCCCTGGCCGTCGGCTGCAAGAAGTGCCCGGCGTTCTCCGTGTGTCCCCTGAAAAGCGTGATCGGCGATTACAAGAAGTCGGAGGACGCGCAGAGCGCAACCCAGGCGAACAAGCCGAAGTCCTAGTAATCGAAAGCAACATGGTGCTGCGCACGCCGACCCGCCTTTGCCTGGCGCTTGCCCTGCTTGCGCTGGCCGGCTGCGCGTTCTCGCCGGCCACCCCCGAACTGGATCCGATCGAGCCCGGTCGCCTGCCGACGCCGGATGTCGCCATCAGCATTCCGCACCTGGGCCCGTGCACGGATGCGCCGGATCGCACGCTGCGCTTCAATTCCAACTACCCGGTGACGGTGCTGGTGCACGGCTGCAATGGCTCGGCCGGCAACTTCCGTTCTCTGGCGCAGCTGTATGCGTTCCACGGGCAGCAGTCGGTGTGCTTCAGTTACAACGACCGCGACAGCCTGGTGGCCAGTTCCGGGCAGTTGATCCGCGCGCTGGACCAGCTGGCGGGCCGCCTGCGCGAGCCCCGCCTGACGGTCATCGGCCACAGCATGGGCGGCCTGGTGGCGCGCAAGGCGATGGAAGTCGAGCGCCGCGCCGAGTGGCGGCACGGCGACGCCAACATCAGGCTCGCCACCATTTCGGCGCCGATCTCCGGCATCGCGGCGTCGAGCACCTGCGGCGTCACCGCGCTGCAGTGGCTGAGCCTGGGTGCGCTGCCAGGAATGTGCTGGCTGATCACCGGCGACAACTGGAACGAGATCACGCCCTACTCCGACTTCATCCGACAACCCGGCCCGCTGCTGCCTTCGGTGCAGCGCTATCTCAAGGTCGTAACCAATGAGCGCGACACCTGCCGTCGCCGCGCCAAGGACCGATCCTGCCTGGAGAGCGACTACGTCTTCAGCCTGGCGGAGCAGTACCAGCCGGTGGTGGACGGCTATCCGCATCTGGTCAATGTCGAAGTCGACGCCGGCCACGTCGAGATCGTCGGCTACAAGGACGTCGCCCCGCGCAAGCTGCTGTCGATCCTGCAGCACGAAGACATGCTCGCGCCGACGCCGCCGGAGCGCCGCTCGGCGCTCGAGCGGCTGATGGCCATACTGTACTGAGCGCTGCCGTGCGGCCTACCCTCGATGGCTCCCGGCCACGATCCTGAATTCGTACAGCCGGCACTCCAGCGCGCCGTTGTAGAGCGGCGTGCGCCGCGCGGTCTGCAGGCGGATCAGCTTTTCCATGCGCCGGTCGGCGGTGAAGAAAAAACAGTTCCAGCCGGTGAAGCTGTTCTTCAGGGCATCGCCGAGCTTAGGATAGAACCGGGATAGCTCCTCGGACTCGCCGATCCTCTCGCCATACGGCGGGTTGGCGATCATGACGCCGGACGGCGCCGGCGCCTTGCGCGACAGCACGTCGCTCGCCTCCAGCGTCACCCAGCGCTCCACGCCTGCGGCACCGAGGTTGCGCCGCGCCGCGGTCAGCGCCGCAGCGTCGGAATCGCTGCCGAACAGCGCAAGCTTCGGCGCCCACTTCGCCGGCTGCGCCGCCTCATCGCGCAGCGATTTCCACAGCACGCCATTGAACGTATCCAGCTTTTCAAAACCGAAACCGCGCTTCATCCCCGGCGCCCGCCCACGCGCCATGGCCGCGGCTTCCACCAGCAGCGTCGCGCCGCCGCACATCGGGTCGAGGAGCGGCTGGTCGAATTTCCAGCCGCTCAGCATGACGATGCCGGCAGCGAGGTTCTCGCGCAGCGGCGCTTCCACGGTCTGCATGCGCCAGCCGCGCTTGAACAGCCCCTCGCCCGAGGTGTCCAGGTACAGAACGCCGCGCTTTTCCTCGAGGAACACGTGCACGCGCACATCGGGTTCGGCGCGATCGACGTCGGGCCGGCGGCCGACGTCGTCGCGAAAGCGGTCGCAGACCGCGTCCTTCACGCGCAATGTGACGAATTCAAGGCTCTTCACCGGGCTCTTCTGCGCCGTGACGTAGACGCGGAGCGTGCGGCTGACGTCGAACAGATCGAACCAGTTCACGGCGCGCGCCGCGGCATAGACGTCGTCCTCGGACGCGTAATCGAATTCGCCGACGCGCCACAGCACGCGCGAGGCGATCCTCGACCACAGATTGGCGCGGTAGCAGGTTTCCCAGCCGCCGCTGAAACCGACGCCGCCCGCGGTGGGCGCCGGCGCTGCGGCGCCGAAGGATTTCAGTTCCTCGGCGAGCAGCGGCTCCAGCCCCCTCGGGCAGGAGGCGAAGAATGCCTCAGGACGGCTTGAAGACGACAAGGAAGACGGCGGCGAACAGCACGAGCACCGGAAATTCGTTGAACCAGCGGAACCAGACGTGCGACTTGCGGTTGCGCCCGGCGCGCAGATCGAGCATCAGCTTGCCGCACCAGGCGTGGTAGCCAACAAGGACCGCGACCAGCGCGAGCTTGGCGTGCAGCCACCAGCCGGCAAATCCCCAGCCGAACCACAGCCACAAGCCGAACGCGATCGTGAGCACCGCGCCCGGAGTCATGATGCCCCAGTAGAGCTTGCGCTCCATGACCTTGAAGCGCTCCCTGGACACCGGGTCCTCGGCGCGCGCGTGGTAGACGAACAGCCGCGGCAGGTAGAACAACCCCGCGAACCAGGTCACCATGAAGACGATATGCAGCGTTTTCACCCAGAGCATAAGCCGCTCATTTCCAGTTTTCCGTGACCGCCATTCTGAGATCGGGCAGCTTGTGGTGGAAGAAATGGTCCGCCCCCGGTACTACGATCAGCGCCAGCCCCTGCGGCTTCGCCCAATCGCGCACCGCGGCGAGCGGCACCGTGTCGTCGTTCTCGCCATGGATCAGCAAGGTGCCGACCGGGACCGCCGGCGATTCGAAATGGTTCACGGCAATGCCCACCAGCACCAGCCGTTCCGGCGCGACGCGCGCGGCGAGCTTCGCCTGCATCGCCGCGCCGAAGGAAAAGCCGGCCAGCACCGGCCGCTCGGCGCCGAGGTGCGCCAGCACCGCGGCAAGATCCTCCACCTCGCCGCGGCCCTCGTCGTAGGCGCCTTCACTTTTGCCCACGCCGCGGAAATTCGGCCGCCAGGCGGCGTAGCCGAGCCCGACCAGTGCCCGCGCCAGAGTCTGCACCACCTTGTTGTCGAGCGTGCCGCCGTACAACGGATGCGGATGCGCAATGAGCGCGACGCCGCGCGCCTGCCCCTGCGGCTCGTCCACGGCGCACTCGATGCCGCCAGCGGGGCCGCGGACGGTCTCGCGCCGGGTCGCCGCGCGCATCAGATTCTCAGACGCTCGACGATGCGGCCGTGCCGCAGGTGCTCCTCGATGATCTCGTCGATGTCACCGCGGTCGACGTAGGTGTACCAGACCGCATCGGGGTACACCACGGCACACGGTCCCTCCTCGCAGCGATCGAGGCAACCGGCCTGATTGATCCGCACCTTGCCCGCGCCCGCCAGGCCGAGCTCCTTGACGCGGCTCTTGGCGTAGTCGCGTATCGCCGAGGCCCCCTTGCCGTTGCAGCAGCCGCGCGCATCGGACGGGTCGCGCTGGTTGCAGCAGAAAAATACGTGGCGTTCGTAATAGGACATGGGGCGCGAATTCTACAGGAGCCCCTCGTCGCGGCGCCGCGCTGCCAGCACGATTAGGTAAGCAACGGCGGCGAAGGGCCACAGCGTCGCCACCAGCCGCGTCAGGCCGTTGAAATTGAGGAAGTGCCCGTGGTGCCAGAGGCGCAGTATTTCCACCAGGTATGGGTTGGGCGGCGCGTGGTTGACCAGTACGGCGGCCGCCGTCACCAGCACCGCGGCGAGCGCCATGCGCGCCACGCGGGGCAGCGCCACCGCGAGCAGCGACAGCGCGAGGCCGACGGCGAGCCCGAGCAGCGCCCCCGGCGTGAGCCAGGCAAAGCTGTCCTGCGCGCGCAGGATGATGATGAAAGCGAGCGTCTTCACGGCGAGCGCCGCAGCCACGAGCAGCACCACCAGACGTCTTATGGGCGCCCCGGGTGCGACGATCACCGACGCGAGCAGCGCCACGGCGGCGAGGTTGGCGGCGGCCGTGATCGCCTCGATGGCGGCGAAAAATTCCGGAGCACGTGCCGGTCCGCTCGGACCGGCGATCAGGTTGCGCAGATCGCCGCCGCCAAACAGCAGCATCGCCGGATTGAGCTGCATGAACAACCACAGGCCAAGGAGCGCCACGCCCAGATCGGACAGCGTGCCGGGCAGAAACAGCCGCGCTCGCCAGCCGCGGAACGCGGGCGAAAGCGGCGCGAGGGCGAGCCCGGTAAGCGCGCCGAAAAACGCACCGGCCATGTTGCACAGAACGTCCACGTTGGAGGCGACGCGTGTGGGCAGGTAGGTCTGCACCGATTCAAGCAGGATCGACAGCGCCAGGCCCACCGCGGTGGCGACGAGCACCGCGCGACCGCGGCGCAGCCGGGGGTGCCAGGCGAGCACGGCGAGCGCGCCGAGGACGGCGTAGCCGACCACGTCTGCCGCGACGTCGAACAGGATGACATGCCGCGGCCACGGGGCAGCGAGGAACTCGAATGGCTGCATCCCGTGGTCGCGCCAGCCTGAAAGCGGATAAAGCGAGGCATAGACGACCAGCAACACGTAGACGGCGAGCAGCAAGCGCGCGAGCGGCGAGCCGCGCACGCGCTAGCCGTGCTGCGCGTGCGTCACCGGCGCGCGACTTGCGTACGACCCGAGGACCATGCCGAACAGCGACGCGGCGAGGCCGACCAGCTGCGGCGGCACCGTCGCTTGCGGCGCGACAAACTCCGCCGTGGCCCAGGCGCCCAGCCCGAGCACCACCGACAGGGTGGCGCCGGCGACACTGGCGCG
The DNA here is from genome assembly GCA_039934435.1 of Burkholderiales bacterium. Classification (GTDB taxonomy): domain Bacteria; phylum Pseudomonadota; class Gammaproteobacteria; order Burkholderiales; family SG8-39; genus JAABQT01. Next base: position 2,723 of record JBDTMD010000024.1, on the reverse strand, counting down.
CTTCCAGTAGATTCCGGCCACCAGCGGGACCAGACACGAAACCAGCGTCACTTTGTAGGCGTTCTGCACCATCTGGTACATGGTGCTCTTGGAGTTCAGCGCGAACAGCAGCGCCGCCAGCGTGAAAGTGACCAGCACGACGCGCAGCAGCAGCAGGAACTGCCGGTCGCTCATGTTGCGCACGAACGGCCGCACGATGTTCTCGGTGGCGAGCGCCGTGGGCGCGATGAGCGCGCCCGAGGCTGTCGACAGGATGGCCGAGAGCAGCGCGCCGAAGAACATCACCTGCGCCCAGAGCGGCGTGCGCTCGAGGATCAGGTTGGGCAGGATCCTCTGGATCTCGCGCTCGTCCTCGGCCTGGAACAGCTGCGACATCGACGGGTCGATCACCAGCGCCGCGTAGGCGATGAAGATCGGCACGAACGCGAAGCAGAAGTAGATGCCGGCGCCGGTGAGCGTGGCGCGCACCGCGGTCTGCTCGTTCTTCGCCGACGTCACGCGCTGGAACACGTCCTGCTGCGGGATCGAGCCGATCGCGAGCGTCATCCACGCGGCGGCAAACCACAGCCATTCGCGGGTGCCGCCCTTGGGCCAGAACTCGAAGCGGCCGGCCTCGAATGCGGCGGCCACCACCTTGCCGGTGCCGCCCGCCATGTCGCTCACCAGCCAGGCGATGGCGCACAGGCCCACCAGGATGACGACCGACTGGAACATGTCGGTCATGGCCACCGACCACATGCCGCCCCAGATCGTGTAGCCGGCGACGATCGCGGCGCCGATGACGATTCCGGTCTGCAGGTCGATGGCGCCGCCCGAAAGCACCGAGAACACGAGCCCGAGGGCAGTGAGCTGCGCCGAAGTCCAGCCGAGGTAGGACGCGGTGATGGCGACGCTGGTCACCACCTCCACCGGCTTGCTGTAGCGCTTGCGGTAGAAGTCGCCGATGGTGAGCAGGTCCATGCGGTAGAACGCGCGCGCGAAAAACAGTGCCACGAACACCAGGCAGAACGATGCGCCGAACGGGTCGGCGACGATGCCGTGCAGCCCGTCGCGGGAGAACGTCGCCGATACCGAGAGCACGGTTTCCGCGCCGAACCAGGTGGCGAACACCGTGGCGGTCGTCATGGCGAAGGGCAGGCTGCGCCCGGCGACCACGTAGTCCTTGGCGTTGTGCACGCGCTGCGCCGCCCACAGCCCGATGCCGATGGTGACGGCGAGATACAGCAGCACGAAGAAGATCAGCATGGCGCGGCAATGATAAACAAGATGAGGCCGGCGGCAAGCACGCCGACCAGCGCCGCCAGCAGCCGGTTGCGGCGCCGGTTCTGCTCCGCCAGCTGCTCCACGGCCTGCTGCAGCGCGCCGAGCCGGTCCTGCGCCAGCAGCCAATGCGCGAGCCGCGGCAGCTGCGGCAGCGTCGCTGCCCAGGTGGGCGCTTCCTGGCGCAGCGCGCGCACCAGACCGCGCCAGCCGATCTGCTGGCTCATCCAGCGCTCGAGGAACGGCTTCGCCGTCTGCCACAGGTCCAGCTCGGGGTCGAGCTCGCGCCCCAGGCCCTCGATGTTGAGCAGCGTCTTTTGCAGCAGCACGAGCTGCGGCTGGATCTCGACGTTGAAGCGGCGCGAGGTCTGGAACAGGCGCAGGAGCAGTTTTCCGAAAAAAATCTCCTTCAACGGCCGCGCGAAGATCGGCTCGCACACGGCGCGGATCGCGCCCTCGAAATCGTCGATGCGCGTGCCTGCGGGTACCCAGCCGGCATCGAGGTGCGCCTGCGCCACGCGCCGATAGTCGCGGTTGAAGAACGCGAGAAAGTTCTGCGCCAGGTAGTTTTTGTCGGACTCGCTGAGCGTGCCCATGATGCCGAAATCGAGCGCGACGTACTTGCCCGCGTCGGAAACGAAGATGTTGCCGGGGTGCATGTCGGCGTGGAAAAAGCCGTCGCGGAACACCTGCATGAAGAAGATCTCGACGCCGGCGCGCGCCAGGCGCGGGATGTCGACGCCGCGGCTGCGCAGCAGCTCGACCTGCGACACCGGCGTGCCGTGCATGCGCTCCATCACCATCACGCGCTGGCTGCACCAGTCCCAGTGCACCTGCGGCACCGCGAGCAGCGGCGAATCCGCGAAGTTGCGCCGCAGCTGGCTGGCGCTCGCCGCCTCGCGCAGCAGGTCCAGCTCCTCCTCCAGATGGCGCGCAAATTCGGCCACCACCTGGCGCGGTTTGAGGCGCCGGCCATCGGCCCACAGCCGCTCCATGAGCCAGGCGGCGGTCTCGAGCAGCGCCACGTCGCGCGCGATGGCGCGCTCGACGCCGGGGCGCAGCACCTTGACCGCGACCTCGCTGCCGTCGTGCAGTCGCGCCAGATGCACCTGCGCGATCGAGGCGCTCGCCACGGCCTCGCGCTCGAAGGCCGCGAACACCGCGTCGATCGGCTTGCCGATGCCGCGCTCGATCTCGGCGCGCGCCAGCTCCGGGCCGAACGGCGGCACGCGGTCCTGCAGCTTGGCCAGCTCGTCGGCGATGTCGCGCGGCAGTAGATCGCGGCGCGTCGACAGCACCTGCCCGAACTTGACGAAGATCGGGCCGAGCGTTTCCAGCGCGCGGCGCAGCCGCACCGCGCGGCCCGGGTCGGCGCCGCCCGCCAGGCGCGGCCAGAAGCGGTACAGCCGGAAGCGCAGCGCGACCCAGACGATGCGCAGCAGCCGGCTCATGCGAGGCGCTCG
>JBDTMD010000023.1:0-10345 GCA_039934435.1 Burkholderiales bacterium | reverse complement strand
CGGCAACGCGTGCCAGCGCGATGCGCTGGTTGCGCTGGGTGAGCGGGCGCGCGGCGTGGCGGTGATCGACGACTCGGTGAGCGACGCGCAACTGCGCGCGCTCGATCGCGACGGGTTCAGGGGCGCGCGGTTGAATATCATGCGTGCCGGCGCGCTCGAGTCGCTCGAGCGCATCGCCGCACGCGTGAAGGCGCTGGACTGGCATGTCCAGCTGCTCGTGCCCGGTGCGATGCTTCCTGAAATCGCCGATCGGCTGCTCGCGCTGCCGACCGAGTTCGTCATCGACCACTTCGGCCGCGTGGATGCCGCTTTGGGCGTCGAGCAGCCGGCGTTCCAGGCGCTCTTGAGGCTGATCGACTCCGGGTGCTGCTGGGTGAAGCTGTCCGGTGCGTATTACCTGGACCGCGACGGGCCGCCGTTTGCCAAGGCCGCACCTTTCGCGAGCGCGCTGCTGAGGCGCAATCCGGAACGACTGGTCTGGGGCACCAACTGGCCTCACCCGGAGGTTGCCCCCGTGCCGGATGACGAACGTGTGCTCGAGGCACTGTTCGACTGGGTGCCCGAAGACGCTACGCGCCATCGGATCCTGGTGGAAAATCCGGCGACACTGTATCGATTCTGATGAAGTGGCACATCCACTGGCCGGCCGGCGTCCTTGCGTTGGTGGGCATCGTGTTCTTCGCCGCCGACCGCCTCACGCGGCAGCCGACGGTGGTGCATTCGCTCACTGGCGGCAGGCAGGAGATCTCGATCCCCGTATCGCGCGACGGCCATTACTATCTGGACGGCAGCGTCAACGGCGCGCCGCTGTCTTTCATGATCGACACCGGCGCCACTTATGTCTCGGTCAGCGAGAAGTTCGCTGCGTCCGCGCGCCTGCCGCAGGGCATCACCGGCTACTTCAGCACGGCGAACGGCTCGGTCGAGGGCAAGATTGTCAAGGACCAGGATGTGACGGCCGAAGGGTTCCGCATCTCCGGGCTCAGCGTCGCGGTTACGCCGCTGCAGGGCAAGGCGGGCCTGCTCGGCCAGAATTTCCTGAGGCGCTTTGAGGTCTCGCAGGCGAGCGGCGTCATGCGCATGAGGTTGTCTCAGTGAAGGCGCGGCTCGACGTCGTGATTGTCGGCGCCGGCTTTGCCGGCCTGTACATGCTGCACCGTGCGCGCGGCCTGGGCCTCACCGCGCGTGTGTTCGAGGCCGGCTCGGGCGTCGGCGGCACCTGGTACTGGAACCGCTATCCCGGCGCGCGCCGCTCGTATGATCGCCGAGTTGCTTTGACTCACATCGGTTACGAGGAGGACTATCGTGGCCAACGAGATCCAGCCCCACAACCAGCGCCCGGCAGCTATGTTGAGCACGGGCGGCGCCGAGTATGACAAGATCAGCGCGGGTATTGCCGACTCGATCGAGCATTGCGTGCTGCGGCTCGACCCGAAGCCGGGCGAGTACATCCTCGACCTGAGCACCGGCACCGGCTGGACGTCCAGGGTGGTTGCGCGGCGCGGGGCCCGGGTCGTCGGTGCCGACATTGCCGCCGACATGGTCGTCGCTGCGCAGACAACCGCCAAAGCGCAGAGGCTTGCCATCGAGTATCGGCTCGGTGACGCGGAAAGCCTGCCGTTTGCCGATGGCGAGTTCGACGCGGTGGCTTCGACCTGCGGCGTGATGTTCGCCGCCGCCCGACCCGGCCCCGCCCTCGCCCTTCGCGTGGGGGCAGACCGCGCGCATCAAGGAGCTGCTCGCACGCGATTTCGACCTCAAGTTCGAGAAGGGCGTGTCGTACTATCGCGAGCCCAGCGGCGAGGCGGCGTGGAATACATTCTCGATCGGTTATGGGCCGACGAAATCGCTTGCGGCCAGCCTCGATGAGACAAAACGAGCCGCGCTGAAACGCGACTTCATCGCCTTCCACGACGGCTTTCCCACGGACCTCGGCATCTGCGTGCCGCGCGAGTACTGGCTGACGGTGGGCGTGCGCAAATAGCGTCCAGTCCTAACTTGCGGCCGAGCACCACGCGCATGATCGCCGACCTGCTATAACTCAGCCCTTGGCGCCTGGGCACTCTCGTGCCCGGCAGCGCCGCCACGGGGGTTATGAAAACCAGAATATTCGGCCGCAGCGGCCTGCAGGTCTCGCAGGTTGTGGTCGGCGCCGGCTACGTCGGCGGCATCATGGTCCTCGCCGACGACGACACCCGCCGGCGGCTGTTGCGTCGCGCGCTGGACGCGGGCATCAACTGGATCGACACCGCCCCGCTCTACGGCCAGGGGCGCTCGGAGGAAGCGCTCGGCTGGCTGCTCGCCGAGGTGAAGGAGAAGCCCTACCTCTCGACCAAGGTGCGGCTCGACCTTGCGAAGCTCAGCGATATCCCGGGCGAGATCGAGCGCAGCGTGCACGAGAGCCTGCGGCGCCTGAAGCGCGACTCGGTCGACCTGCTGCAACTGCACAACCAGATCGGCGCCAAGACCGGCAGCGGCGTGCTCGGCGCGATCAGCATCGACGACGTGCTGAAAAAGGGCGGCGTCGCCGACGGCCTCGAGGGCATGCGCGAGCAGGGCCTCACGCGCCTCATCGGCCTCACCGCGCTCGGCGAGGCGCCCTCGATCATCCGTGCCATCGACACCGGGCGCTTCGATTCGGCGCAGGTCTATTACAACCTGCTCAATCCGAGCGCCGCGCGCTCGATGCCGGCCGGCTGGGTCGGGCATGATTTTGCGGGTGTGTGCGCGGCCTGCAAGCGCCACGACGTCGCCATGATGAATATCCGCGTCTTCGCCTCGGGCGTGCTCGCGACCGACGAGCGCCATGGGCGCGAGATCGCGCTCACCGAGAATAGCGCGCTCGACGTCGAGTCGCAGCGCGCGCACGCGGCGCTCAGCGCGCTCGGTAGCGGGCATGGCACGCGCGCCCAGACGGCGTTGCGCTTCTCACTCGCCAATCCCGATCTCGCCTGCGTGGTGATCGGGCTCGGCGAGCCGTCGCATCTCGACGAGGCGATCGCGGCCGAGGCGATGGGCCCGCTCTCGGCCAGCGACATTGCGAAACTCGAGCCGGTGTACGCACGTGGTTTCAAGTAGATTCGGGTCTGATCACAGAGGAGAACTCCATGTCGAAAACCGTCCTCATCACCGGCGCCGGCAGCGGCTTCGGCCGCGACGCCGCCGTGCAGCTCGCCAAGCGCGGGCACAAGGTCATCGCCACCGTCGAGACCGACAAGCAGGCCGCCGAGCTTTCGAAAGCCGAGCCGAAGCTCGCCGTGGCGAAGCTCGACATAACCAACGCGAAGGACGTAGCGACACTCGATAAGTGGGACCTCGACGTATTCATCGCCAACGCCGCCATGGGTCAGACCGGCCCCCTCTCCCTCATTCCGCTGGAGCGGCTGCGCAAGGTCTTCGACGTGAACGTATTCGGCACCTTCGCCTGCGTGCAACGCGTTGCGCAGAAAATGCGCAAGAAGCGCGCCGGCCGTATCCTCATCGTGTCGTCGATCGGCGGCGTGCGCGCCGGCGTCGGCTCCGGGCCCTACACGATGACCAAGCACGCGATCCAGGCCTTCGGCACCGCCATGCGCGCCGAGCTGGTGTCTTTCGGAGTCGACGTCGCGCTCATCAACCCCGGCCCGTTCGCCACCGGCTTCAACGATCGCATGGCGAACAACCCCGGCGACTGGTTCGATCGCAAGAGCGCCGCGCCGGAAGACGTTGCGGTCATGGATGCGCTGGTGCAGCGCATCACCGTCGGCCAGATGAATCCGCCCGACGTGGTCAAGCGCTATGTCGAGCTGGTCGAGGCCGACAAGACCGAGCTGGTGAATTTCATTCCGCCGGACATCATCGAGCGCCTGAGCAAGCCGAAGCCCGCCTGACAGCCGGGGCGACGTTGCGCATCGCGATCGTCGGCGGCGGCCTCGGCGCGCTTGCCGCCGCGCTTTTTCTGCGCAAGGCGGGCCTGGAGTCGACGGTCTACGAGCAGGCGCCGGAGATGCGCGACGTCGGTGCCGGGATCGTGGTTTCCCCGAACATGGTGCGGCCGCTGGGAACGCTCGGTCTGGTGGAAGGTCTCGAAGAATTTGCAGTGCGCCTGGAAGCAGCCTGGGAATTCCGCAACTGGAAAGACGGTTGCGTGCTGTCGGTCCAGCCGATGGGCGAGGAATGCGAGCGCCTCTACGGCGCGCACTGCTACGTCGCCCACCGCGCCGACCTGCTGGCCCTGTTGCAGAAAGCGCTGCCGCAACGGCACCTGCGCCTCGACCATCGCTTCGTCGCGGTCGTTCAGAGCGAGCAACAGGCGGAACTCACTTTTTCGAGCAAGGCCGGCAATAAAACGAATGTGATCGCCGACGTGGTCATCGGCGCCGACGGTATCCACTCGGCCGTCAGGCCGATCATTGCCCCCAAGGTCGATGCGCGTTTCTCCGGTCTCTGCGCCTTCCGTTGCCTCGTACCCGCAGAGAAAGCGCCGGCGATGGCCCTGCGCCCGGTGCAGGCGCTGTGGCTCGGTCCGGGCCGCCACTTCGTCCATTACCCTATTTCCGGTGGCAAGCTCGTCAACGTCGTCGCCATCGTGCCGGCCGGCGACTGGCGCGACGAGTCATGGATGGCGGATGGCGAAATCTCGAATCTGATCAGGGAATTTGAAGGCTGGGACCAGCGCGTGCACCAGCTGATCGTCTCGGCGAGCAGCACCAAGCGCTGGGCGATGTACGACCGCGCGCCGCTCGCGCAGTGGGCCAAGAACCGCATCGCCCTGCTCGGCGACGCCGCCCATGCCATGCTGCCGTTCTTCGCGCAGGGCGCGGCGCAGGCGATCGAGGACGCCGTGGCGCTGGCCGACTGCCTGAAGGGCGCCGATCGCGATTCGGTGCCGCAGGCCCTGCAGCGTTACGAGCAGGTCCGCCGGCCGCGCGCGAGCAAGGTCCAGCTCATGAGCCGCGGCCGCGAGGTGCGCAACCACTTGCCCGACGGCCCCGAGCAGCGCGAACGCGATGCCGAGCTGGCGGGCGGCGACCCGCTGCGCGACAGCGCCTGGCTGTACGGCAATGGCCTGGAAGCCGATACACTTCCTTGATCGATGCCTCAATTCCGCATAGTGCTCGAAGGTTCGAACATCGCCGTGACCGGAGGCATCACCGATGCGAAGTCGCCGGTCCTGCGCGGCTTTTTTTGTCACGCGATTCGTGCGGGCAGGCAGCCGCGAGGACGCGATCGCGCGCGCCAAGGCCATGGTGGTCGAGGATTGGAGCCGCGGCGTTTACGCCGACCTGAAGGAAAACCCCATCGTTGCCGTGACAGATGCACAAAGGATCGGGTTCTGGAAATGGCTGCGTCCCGAACGCGCCGGCTACATATTCCATCCGGGAAAATGAACGTGCGTCCCGGTCATCAGGCGCCCGGCCTGAGGCCCGCTACATGCAGCGCCGCGGTGCGCCCGAACACCGCGCCGCGCAGCACCGAGGTCGAGCCGGTATAGACCTGGTGGTAAAGGCCGACCGTTTCGCCCGCGGCGTATAGCCCCGGCATCACCTTGCCGTCATTGTCGAGCACCTGTGCGCGGGTGTTGACCTTCAGTCCGCCGAACGTGAAGCAGTTGGCGGCGATGATGGGATAGGCGCGAAACGGCGCGCGCTCGATCGGCCGGCTCCAGTGCGATTTCTCCAGCGCGAGGCCGCGCGTGGCGCGATGATCCGGCTCGAAGGGCTTGAATTCGCCCTTCGCCGGCGGGCAAGCGCGGTTGAACGCCGCAATGGTCTCCAAAGTTTCTTGAGGCAAGGCGAGTTTTTCCACCAGCTCCTTCAACGTGGCCGCCTCGACCGGCGGCACGCTGCCGGCGAAATGCGCGATCAGCTCGGGATCGGGCAGCGCGTGCGCCTTCACGTACGCCGGCCAGTGCGAATATTCGCCGGCCACCGCGTCGAGCACGTTCGGGTCGAGGTTGGCGCCCTCGTTCTGCGCGAAGCGCTCCTCGAAGTCGTCCGACACCTCGGCGTCGTTCTTCATCCTGAGGTAGGCCTCGGTCCAGCGCGAATTGCCGCCGAAGTCCGCCTCCGGCGCGCGCTCGAGCAGCGCCACCTTGAGACCCGCCTGCAGCGCGGTGACCGCCGCCGACAGGCCGGCGATGCCGCAGCCGACGATGACGAGGTCGCGAGTGGGGCTCATGCAAGTCTTTATTGCACCTTGGCGTCGACGATGCGGTACCCATCCGGAATTCTGCCGTCCGGCTTGCCGTTGGACCCGATAAGGTAGCGGCGCGTCAACGCTAAAGCGTCGAGATCCTCCAGCACGTTCAGGCCGTGGCGTTGCGCGAATGTTTGCGCCTCCGCCGGCGTCCATCCCGTGACAAAGGGCTCGCCCACGAGCGCGACCCCTTTGGCCTCGGAGCTCGCGGCGTAGAGCCCGTCGTAGTCGCCATCCACGACCCGGCGCAGCACGTAGTCGAACACCACCCGGCTCCCCGAAGGCGAATGCAGCCGGATGAAGTCGAACGTGGCGGCATTCCCCGCCGCCGATACGTACATGGTTACACCTTCGAGGATGAACAGCGTAAGCCGCGCCGCATCGTAGCCGGCGCCGGCAAGCACCTCGTCCAGCGCCTGCACGTCGAAATCGATCGGCACGTAATGCACGTACCCGGGCAACGCGCCGAACAGGCGCCTCACAGCCGCCTGTTTCGCGCTGATCGTTGCCGGCAGGTCGACTTCGAAGAACGCGAGCCGCGGGTAGGATTTGTGGAAGCGGTACGCGCGGCTGTCGAATCCCGCTCCCAGTATCACCACCTGGGTCACGCCCGAAGCGATCGCCTGCCGCAGCTGCGAGTCGATGTGGCGCGTCCTGGCATTCACGTAGAAGAACCCTGCATGGGCCTCCGGGTTGTCGTCCATGACGTCGCGGGCGGCTTCGTACTCGCGCGGCAGCCTGACCGGATTGCAAAGTCTCGTCGCCAGGAAGTCGCCGTTTCGCAACTTCGGATCCGGATGCTGCGCGCCAAGCGCCCGCAGCTCGCATACCGCCGCGGCAGTCCACGAAACCCGGTCGGCGGGAACCGCCAGCGCGCCTGCGGCGACGACCAGAGCGGGTGCCACGAACCCCAATGAGCGCCCTACTTTGATGTCCATCGCCTTTCCCCCGGTGAACTTCCGAATCAGCGCAGGGGGTGGCGCCCCGTATCACACAAGCACCACCCCGCCGGCCATCTCGTATTCTGTATCATGGAATGGTTCCTACGTCGGCCCGAGGAGACGTCGATGCCGCTCACTGCGCAGCAGGTCGCCCAGTACCACCGCGACGGCTACGTCTGCCCGGTGCCGGTGATGCCGGCGGCCGAGGCCGCCGGGCTGCGCCGCAAGCTGGAGGCGGTCGAGGCGAATCAGGGCGGCAAGCTCGAGGCCGTGCAGCGCAGCCGGGCGTATCTGCTGTTCAAATGGCTCAACGACCTGATCCGCGATCCGCGCGTGCTCGACGCGGTCGAGCCGCTCGTCGGCCCCGACATCCTGTGCTGGAGCACCATCTTCTGGATCAAGGACGCGGGCTCGAGCAGCTTCGTCTCCTGGCACCAGGACAACACCTACTGGGGACTTTCCAGCCGCAACGTGGTGACGGCGTGGTTCGCCATTTCCGACGCCAGCGTCGAGGCCGGCTGCATGAAGGTGATGCCGGGCACGCACCAGGGCGACACGCTTACGCATGAGGACACCTACGACGAGGACAACATGCTGACGCGCGGACAGTCGATCCGCGGGCTCGATGAGAAGCGCGCCGCCTACATGCCGCTGCAGGCCGGCGAGATGTCGCTGCATAACTATTGTTTGGCCCACGGCTCGGGGCCGAACCTGTCCGCCGACCGGCGCATCGGCGTGTCGATGCACTTCCTGCCGCCTTCGACCAAGCAGGTGGTCGGCAGCTGGGATTGCGCGGCGCTGGTGCGCGGCGAGGATCGTTACGGCCACTTCGCGCCGGCCCCCGTGCCGGCGCGCGACTTTGATCCCGACGCGGTGGCTTTCCACGCTCGCGCCGCCGCGGCCATGCGCGACGTGCTCTACGCCGGCGCGGCGAAGAAGCTGCAGCGGCTCTGAGTGAAGCTTCTGTCCGTCAACGCCGGGCTGCCGCGCGAGGTCCAATGGCGCGGCAAGTCCGTTCGCACCTCCATCTTCAAGGCGCCGGTGCCGGGCCGCGTCCGAGTCACGCGGCTAAATATCGACGGCGACCAGCAGTCGGACCTCTCCGTACACGGGGGCGCCGACAAGGCCGTGTACGCCTACCCATCGGAGCACTATCCATTCTGGCGAAATGAGCTTCCCGACATGGAATTTCCCGTGGGCGCATTCGGGGAGAACCTGACCACGGAAGGCTTGCACGAAGACAAGGTCCGCATCGGCGACCGCTTCCGCGCCGGCACCGCGGAATTCGTCGTCACCCAGCCCAGGATGCCCTGCTTCAAGCTCGGCATCCGCTTCAACCGGCCGGAAATGGTGAAGCGCTTCCTGCGCAGCGGTCGTACCGGCTTTTACTTCGCCGTCGTCCGGGAGGGCGAGATCGGGGCCGGCGATTCGCTCGATCTCGTCGCCGAGGCGACGAGCGGCATCACCGTGGCCGACATCACCGGCCTGTACGCCGCGGACGCGGCCAACCAGGAGCTGCTGCGCCGGGCGAGCAAGCTGTCCGCGCTTCCCGAAAGCTGGCGCGAGTACTTTCGCGAGCGGCTGTTCGAGCCTGACGCGTAGCCTGAGCCTGATTGTAAGGTTCGGCGAAGCTAATTCATGAACCAACCATGGCTGACCACCAGCGACTGACCGCTTAGCGCACTGGTCTGCGCCCCTGCAAAGTAAAGCACGGCCTCGGCGACATCCTCCACCGTCGTGAATTCGCCGTCGATCGTCTCTTTCAGCATGACGGTCTTGACCACGTCGGCCTCGCTGATGCCGAGTTCCTTGGCCTGCTCGGGGATTTGTTTGTCAACGAGCGGCGTCCGCACGAAGCCCGGGCAGACAACGTTGGCGCGGACGTTATGCTTCGCCCCTTCCTTGGCGACCACCCGCGCAAGGCCGAGCAGGCCATGCTTGGCGGTCACATAGGCCGCCTTGAGGGGCGAGGCTTCCTTCGAATGCACGGAGCCGATGTAGACGATCGAGCCGGACCTGACCGCGTACATGTGCTTGAGGCAGGCCTTGGTCGTCAGGAATGCGCCATCGAGGTGGACGGCCAGCATCTTCTTCCAGTCGGCGAATGGAAAAGATTCGACGGGATGGACGATCTGGATGCCGGCGTTGCTGACCAGGACGTCGATGCGCCCATACGCGTCGTGAGCAGCTTCTACCCCCGCGTTGACCGCGCCCTCGTCGCTGACGTCCATCGCGACGCCCATGGCGACTCCGCCGGAGGCGACGATTTCGGCGGCGGCTGCCTCGGCGGCCTCCTGCTTCAGATCGGCGATGACGACCTTGGCGCCCTCCCGGGCAAACGCATGGGCGATCTCCTTGCCGATCCCGCTTGCTGCCCCGGTGACGATAACGACCTTGCCGTGAAAGCGACTCATATGCATTGTGTCCTTGGGTTATTTTCGGGCCGCGAGAAAGTCGTGAACAACTTCGCCGAGATTGAGCGTCAGGTCGGCAATCAGATGAACGCCGGAAATCACGTCGAGCACCGGAAGCTCGCTCACCGGCGCCAGCGCATGCGGATGCAGTTCCAAGGCCGCCGGGCCGGTCCACGCGCCCTTCAATACGATGTCGCCCAATGTATAGCGGACGATTTCGCAGATCCGCGGCGACGCATCGACATGGGGGATGATCTTCAGCAGGAAGCCCGGCTCGCCGAGCGAGCGCAGCGCAATCGCATCGTCCATCACCCGGTGCTTGTAGCCCATGCTGCCGGTGGCGATGCGCACGGGACCGTAGTCAAGCGTGCCGAGCAGCGTATCGTGCACCACGCGCAAACTCGGCGACGCGAGCTTCTTCGGAAATCCCCACAACTCCCGTCCGCCGGCAATCGGCGGGTCGTCATCGAGGAACATGGCATGGACGTAGCCGCCCATCTTGTCGTTGAAGCGCACGGGAATGACCTGGCCGGATTCGGTGTAGTCGCCGAAGCCCGTGCTGTCGGGCATCCGGATGAATTCGTACTTCACGATCGGGTCCACGATTTCCAGCGGTTTCGGCACGACTCTCTCGAGCGCCGCGCGATCCGTCCGATAGGTGATGATCAGGTATTCGCGATCGACGAACCGATAGGGGCCGGGCGGATAGGCCGGGCGGTGGAGCGGCATCGAAAAGGCGCGCTTGCGGACGTCGTCGACTCTCATGGCCCGGGCCTTCCCAACTCGACCTCAAGCGAGGTAGTCATGAACGAC
>JBDTMD010000022.1:0-10401 GCA_039934435.1 Burkholderiales bacterium | reverse complement strand
GCCACGCTTCCTTGGACACGTTCTCGAAGATGCGCTTGCCGAGCTCGCCCGGATAAGTTGGGGCGTCGAGGCCTTCGGCCTCGCGCCCCAGCTTGACACATTTCACCATGCGCGCCATCGGTCAAGAATCCGGAAGGTAACGGGAAACGATGCAATAGTACGTCATAGAAATGGAAGACAACACCACAACGCTCGAAGTGGTAATGCAGTACCACGAAGAGACCAAGCATCATTTCGACCGCTATGCCCGTGCGCTCGACCGCCTCGACTGGGCGAACCAGCCGGATCCGTTCCGGCGCTACGCGGGCGCGGCCCTCAAGCGACTGCCGATCCTCAAAGCGGATGAAGCGCCGCTTTCACCCTCCTACCCAAAGCTGTATTGTTCCGGCGCCGTAGCAAGCGCGCCGGTCACGGTTCGGGCGCTCTCGCGCCTGTTCGAATATGCGCTCGCGCTTTCGGCATGGAAACAGGCCGGCGGCACGCGCTGGGCGCTGCGCAGCAATCCCTCCAGCGGCAACCTGCACCCCACCGAGGGCTATCTGCTGATCGGAGAGATTCCCGACCTTGCCCCGTCCCCGGGACTGTTCCATTACGCGCCCAGGGAGCACGGCCTCGAGCGGCGCGCGGACTGCACGGCAGACCTGTTTGGCGATTTGATGCGCGAGTTTCCTCCGCAGGCCTTCCTGGTCGGGCTGTCGTCGGTGCACTGGCGGGAAGCCTGGAAGTACGGCGAGCGCGCCTTCCGCTACTGCCAGCATGACGTAGGCCACGCGATCGGCTCGATCCGGATTGCGGCCGCGACGCTCGGCTGGTCGGCGCTCATGCTGCACGGCCTGGCGGATGAGACCGTGGAATGCCTGCTGGGGTTGGACCGGTCCGACGATTTCGCAGACGCGGAGCGGGAGCACCCCGACCTGGTCATCGCCGTCTGGCCGGGCGATCCCGCGACCGACGGGCGCGCGGGCGAGGCCCTTGCGCTGCCGATGTCGCTCGATCCGACGCTGGTGCGCAAGCTGGCGCAGCAACCCTGGTACGGGAAAGCGAACCGCTTGAGTCCGGAGGATCCCGTTCCCTGGGAGATCATTGATCGCGTTGCGGCGGCATCGCGAAAGTCAACCGGCGAAACGCACCGGCTCGACTTCATTCGGTCGTGTCAAGGGTCGGGCACTGTGCCCCTTGCCGCCGATGCGCCATCGGCCGGACGCATCATCCGCCAGCGGCGCAGCCTCCTCTCCTGTGACGGCAAGACCGCGATTTGCGCCGCGAACTTCTACGCAATGCTCGGGCGCGTCATGCCGCACCTCGAACTTGCGGTGACGCGGCGTCCCATGCCGTGGGACGCGATCCCCTGGGACTCGACCATTCACCTCGGTCTGTTCGTGCATCGGGTCAACGGGCTCGACCCCGGCCTGTACGTGCTGGCCCGCGATCCCGCAAAGGTGGACAAGCTCCGGCGAAGCATGCGCGAGCAGTTCGTTTGGGCCGCACCGCCGGGCTGTCCGCCGGATCTGCCGCTCTACCTGCTGGAGCTCGGCGACGCGAAACGGCTCGCGGCGCAACTGAGCTGCCATCAGGACGTCGCCGGCGACGGCGCGTTTTCGCTGGGAATGATCGCAGAATATCGGCAGTTGCTCGTCACGCAGGGACCTTGGTTCTACCGGCGCCTGTTCTGGGAGAGCGGCGTGATCGGGCAGGTCCTTTACCTGGAGGCGGAAGCGCTCGGCGTGCGGGCGACCGGCATCGGCTGCTTCTTCGACGACCCGGTGCATCAGACCTTCGGCTTCAAGGACTTCGAGTTCCAGTCGCTGTACCACTTCACCGTCGGCGGCGCCGTGGACGATCCCCGACTCACGACCCTACCGCCCTACGGGGCGCGCGTCGCCGGGCGGGAACGCGGCATGGATCTGCCTTAGGGCGCGCCCCTATAATCCGCGCAATGCGCGAGAACACTGTAAAGAAGGCGCTCGCCGCCGGCGGCCGCACCTTCGGCTCCATGATCTTCGAGTTCTTCACGCCCGGCATGCCGCGGCTGTTGAAGAACGCTGGCGCCGAGTTCGCCCTGTACTGCATGGAGCACACGGGTGCGTCCTACGAAACGCTCAAGCCGCAGTTCGCGCTCTGCCGCGCGCTCGGCGTGGTCCCACTGGTCAGAGTCCCCGGCACCGAATACGACTTCATCGCCAGGGCTCTCGACTGCGGCGCGCTCGGCGTGATGGTGCCGCTCGTCGATACCGCCGAGCAGGCGAAGTTCATCGTCTCGTGCACGCGCTACCCGCCGGCGGGCGGGCGGCGCGGCGCGGCCTTCGGTTTCGCGCACGACGATTACGAGGGCGGCGACGTCGTCGACAAGATGAAGATGATCCACGAGCGCACGCTGGTCATCGCCATGATCGAGACGAAATCAGGTCTGGAAAACGTGGACGCCATCGCCGCGGTGCCGGGCGTGGACGCGCTGTGGCTCGGGCACTTCGACCTCTCCAACTTCCTCGGCATCCCGGGGCAGTTCTCGCATCCGACGTTCCAGGACGCGATCAAGCGCATCGTCGGCGCGGCAAAGAAGCACGGCAAGGCCGCGGGCTACATGGCGGCGAGCGCCGCGCTCGGCCAGGAGTACCTCAAACACGGCTTTCGCATGCTCGCTACCGGCACCGACCAGGGCATGCTGCAGGACGCGACGCGCGCGATGCTGGACGGGATGCGCAAGTGAGTTTCAAGGTCGGCGTGACGAGCGACATCCTCGACGCCAAGGGCGAGCCCGTCTTCGGGCGCGAGCCGCTCGAGGCGCTGAATGTCGCGCAGGGCCTGGAGTGGGAATGGCTGCCGAAGGGCATTCGAGAGATCACGGCGGAACAGGCGGCGACGTACGACGCGCTCTATGTGAATTCACCCAAGGTGCCGGCCGCGGCGGTGCAGGGCAAGGAGCTGAGGTTGAAAGTCGTCTCGCGTCACGGCGTGGGGTACGACAGCGTCGACGTGCCGGCGATGAGCAAGGCGGGGGTGCTGGTCTGCAACACGCCGAACGCCATGCCGCGGCCCGTGGCCACCATGGCGCTTACGCTCATGCTGGCGCTCGCGCATCGCCTGCTCGCCAAGGACCGCATGACGCGCGAAGGGCGCTGGAACGATCGCGTCGATCACATGGGCATGGGCCTCACCGGCCGCACGCTCGGCGTGGTGGGCGCAGGGCGCATCGGCAAGGAGCTGCTGCGCATGGCGAAGGTGTTCGACCTGAAGCTATGGGCCGCCGACCCCTATGCCGAGGAGCTCGAGCTCAATTACATCGGCGCGAAGAAGGTGCCGCTGGAGGAATTGATGGCGGCGGCGGATTTCGTCGTCGTCACCGCGCTGCTGAACGAGGAGACGCGCTACCTGATCAACGCGAACCAGCTCGCGCGCATGAAGCCGACGGCTTACCTGATCAACGTCGCGCGCGGGCCGGTGGTGGACGAAAAAGCGCTCTACGACGCGCTGTCGAAAAGGAAGATCGCGGGCGCGGGGCTCGACGTGTTCGAGGAGGAGCCCACGCCCGCGTCGAACCCGATCCTCAAGCTCGACAACGTCATTGTCACCCCGCACGCGCTGTGCTGGACCGACGAGCTATTCGCCAATATCGCGCGCACCGCGATCGGCGCGGTGCTGTCCGTGCACGCCGGCCAGGCGCCGAAGTTCACGGTCGATGCCGGTGCGCTCGCGCACCCGCGTGTGCGAGCGTGGCTACGCGCGCGGCATCGGTGAATACTTCCGTTCGGTTCAGAGCGACTTCAGGTATTCGACCAGATCCGATTTCTGTGCGGCGGTGAGACGCAGCGCGAACAAGCGGTCGTAGTGCTTGACCACAGCCAGGAGATCCGGCGCGCTGCCGTCATGAAAGTACGGCGCATGCTGCCAGAGCGCTCGTAACGGCGTCGTGCGATATTTTTTGGTGGCAGTCCGCGCGGCGTAGGCCGGATCCATGCCGACCTGCGCCGGATCGTGCAGGACAGGCACTGTCGGCGTGGGACCACTCAATACGTCAGTGAAGTGCGGCGGCTGGTGGCAGGCGGCGCATCCCGCTTCGTCCTTGAACAGGTGCTTGCCGCGCTTTGCCGCCTCGCTATTGAAGGACCCTTCCGGCGGCTCCGGGGTTCGTAATTTCAGTTGATAGTCCAGCAGCGCCGCCAGCTTTGGCGTCACGAGATCGGGAGTCTGCGTAATGGAAAGGCCGATGCGCGGATCGCTGAAGTTTCCCTTGCCGCCCATCTGCCCCACGCCCACGTAGCTGTTCCAGTAAGAAATTGGCCCGTCGGCGCTGACCGTCTCGAAGCCGACCCCCTTCAGGCCATAGATCGGCGGCAGGACGACCGGCAGCGACGGGCTGTTGAGCGACAGGAGGTTCCTGCCATCGAACGCGTGGTGCCGCGGATCATACTTGCCAGGGCCCCAGGCGTTGAACTCCGCCTTGGTCGCCGCATCCAGTGCCGGCGACAGTGCCACGATCGCCCCCACGTTCAGATCAGTGTTCGCCCATCCGTCCAGCCGGCGACCGATACCCGTCGTCAGGGTATTGTCGACCGTGGAGTGGCAGAGCGCGCAAGTGATGCCGACGCTGGTGAGCTGCCCCACGCCGTTGACCGCGCCGCGGACCCCGACCACCGCATTCAGCCGCAGCAGTTCGACGGTCACGGCGGGGTTATTGAGATCAACCTGCCCGGCCCGCAGCGCGGCGATGATTTTCGGCGGCAGGGCGTCGAGGTCGACCTTGAGGCCGACCGCCAGCGCGGTCGCCGGCGGCACCGTGGCGATGACTTCGTGCATGCGCAGCACATCGGTCCAGAGCTGCTCGTCGCCGAAGGTGTCGAAGCGAAAGATCTGCCGGCCTTCGTCGATCTTGCGTCTCGCGTGCGCGTCGTTTCCGCGGTCATCCTGCGCCAGCGCATGCCGGGAATCCCGCGCTTGCACATCGCCTTGTTCCCCGGTGAACATGCCGAGCCCGCCAAGGAGGGCGAGCCCGATCACTCCTGACACCAATGGAAAAATCGCTTTATTCATCATGGGAGACGTTTCCTTTTTGCATTGAGCGTCGACAGCAAATTTCAGTTCTTGCGCGCGCGGCAAAAGGCGCGAAGGGCAATTTCGCCCGGCCGACCGCTGATGCTCTGTTCGGAAACGCACACAAAAAAACTTATAAGTTTTCTGCTGCGTGGAATAAAACGCGCGGACGAAATGTGCGGCTACGCCCAGCGCGGCGGCCGGCTCGACGCTCACCGACCAGCGAAGATCAGTCGACCAGCGCCACCACGTTGCCGCGCAGCTCGAGCCGCTTGCCCGCGGGCACCACCAGGTAGGGCTTCGACTCCTCCAGCGTCAATCCGTAGGTGAAGCTCATGGTGCCGCGGCCGAATGCGCCGCGACCCTGGCCGCTGAAGATGGTCAGGCGCTGGAACTTGAACGTCGAGGTGGCGCCATCGCTGCATTTCAACTTGCCCACGCCGCCGGCTTCAGCACTGGAGGTGAATTCTCCGGTGCAGGTAATGCTCGGGGCCGCCTGCGCGTGGATGGCGAGCGTGCCGGCGCCGTCCAGGTTGCCTTCGGCATCGCCCACGAAAAGGTTGGGTCCGAGCATGGCGATCACCGGGCGCGTGGCGGACAGAAAACCCGCGCCGGCGGAACCGGTCCAAGCCGCGAGCGCGAGGCCGGCAAGGGATGCGAGCAGTAGATTGCGCATGCAGAATCATTGTCCTAATCGTCGGAACAATCACCGTCTGCTCGCGCACACAGCGCAAAGAAAAAAGCAGGCTGGTGGCGAAACGCATCGCCGGCGCGGTGCGAGTCCGGGATGTCATAATGACCATCGTCTGCATCGAGTTCCCGCCCACCCTCCCCGCCGCAGGCTTGCGCGCGCGGGGCCGTAAAGGAAAGTTTGAAATCGGCAATTCTCCGCGCCTTCGGGCGCGCGTCGCAGGCGGTACCGTGGAATAGCGAAGAGTCGATCCGCGAGGAGCTCTTCAGCACCGAGCGTCTCGAAGAGCATGCCCAAAGCCTTGCCGCGGCGCAACGCGTCGGCACGCGGCCGGTGGCCGGACGGTCACTCGCCGTTCGCCTGAAGGACAACGAGTCGGTACTCCTGGACGCGTATCGCGCGATTGCCGTCGCGGTCGGTGAGGGTCGCGCCATTACGCCGGCAGCCGAGTGGCTGCTCGACAACTATCACCTCGTCGAAGAGCAGATCCGCGAAATTCGCAACGATCTGCCGCCCGGCTACTACCGCGAGCTGCCAAAGCTGGCCGGCGGCCCGTTCGCCGGCTATCCGCGCGTGTTCGGCGTGGCGTGGGCGTTTGTCGCGCACACCGACAGCCGCTTCGATCCCGAGATGCTGCGCCGCTTCGTGCGCGCCTACCAGCGCGTTCAGCCGCTGACCATCGGCGAGCTGTGGGCGGTTGCGATCACGCTGCGCATCGTGCTCGTGGAGAACCTGCGGCGCGGGGCGAGGCGCATCGTCACCAGCCGGGCTGCGCGCCAGGAGGCCGACGCCATGGCTGACCGGCTGCTCGGACTGAACGGGCACTCGACCCGGCCCATCGCCCCCATCCGTCGTCGCTACGAGAATATGCCCCTCGCGGAAGCGTTCACCGTCCAGCTTGTGCAGCGGCTGCGTGACCAGGATCCGAAGGTCACGCCGGCGCTGATTTGGCTCGAAGAGCGCCTGGCGGCGCAGGGCAAGGCCGCCGAGCAGATGGTGCGCGACGAGCACCAGCGGCAGGGTGCGGCGAACGTGACCGTGCGCAACATCATCACCAGCATGCGGCTGATCTCCGCGGTGGACTGGCCGGAGCTGGTGGAAAGCGTCAGTCTCATCGACGACTCGCTGCGCGCCGGCAGCGGCTTCGCGGACATGGATTTCGCGACGCGCGACCTCTACCGCACCGCGATCGAAGACCTCGCGCGGGGCTCGAAGCTGACGGAGCTCGAAGTCGCGCGCGCAGCGCTGTTGGCGGCAAGCACTCGAGACGGCCCGGAACGGGATCCGGGCTATCACCTGATTGCCGGCGGCCGCCGGCTGTTCGAGCGCACGATCGGATTTCGTCCGCCCCTGGCAAGCTGGCCGGGCCGGTTCAACGCCGCGATCGGGCTCGGCGGCTATATCGGCGCGGTCATCATGGTCGCCGCCGCCGTCCTCATCCTGCCGCTTGCCGCGCTGGCCGACGCGGGGATCGGCGGCGCGTGGCTCGCCTGGCTCGCGGCGCTCGGGCTGATCCCGGCCATCGATGCGTCGATGGCGCTGGTGAATCGCGCCGTCACGAAAGAGGTGGGCGCGTCGATCCTGCCGGGGCTGGAACTGCGCGAGGGCGTGCCTGCGCATCTGCGCACGGTCGTCGCCGTGCCGATCCTTCTGACGACGCAGGCCGCACTCGAAGAGCAGATCGAACGTCTGGAGATCCACTACCTTGCCAGTCCGGAAGGCGAGTTCCATTTCGCGCTGCTCTCGGACTGGATCGACGCGGCGACCGAAAACGTCGACGGCGATGACGCGCTGTTCGCGGCGGCCGCAGCAGGCATTGAGCGCCTGAACCGCCGCCATGGACCTGCGCCCGGCGCAGCGCGCTTCCTCCTGTTCCATCGCCGGCGGGTCTGGAATCCCGGGCAGAACCGTTGGCTCGGATGGGAACGCAAGCGCGGCAAGCTGCATGAGCTGAACCGTCTTTTGCGCGGTGCGGCCGACACGACCTTCATCGGCAGCAGCGCCCCGCCTGCCGGCGTGCGTTACGTCATCACGCTCGACGCCGATACGCGGATGCCGCGGGAAGCGGCGCGGCGGCTGGTCGGCAAGATGGCGCACCCGCTCAACCGCCCGCGCTTCGATGCCGGTGCCCGGCGCGTCGTCGAGGGCTACGGGGTGTTGCAGCCGCGCGTCACGCCGTCGCTGCCGATCGGCCGCGAGGGATCGCTGTTCCAGCGCATCTTCTCCAGCATGAACGGTATCGATCCTTACTCCGCGGCGGCCTCCGACGTGTACCAGGACTTGTTCGGCGAAGGCTCCTACACCGGCAAGGGCATCTACGACGTCGAGGCCTTTGAGGCCGCGCTCGAGGGCCGCGTGCCCGACAATACGCTGCTCAGTCACGACCTGTACGAGGGCACTTTTGCCCGCGCCGGGCTGGCTTCCGATATCGAGGTGGTCGAGGAATTTCCGTCGCGCTACGACGTGGCGGCAGCACGCCAGCATCGCTGGGCGCGCGGCGACTGGCAGTTGCTGCCCTGGATTTTCGGCCGCGCGGGCGCGCTGCCGCCGGTCGGCCGCTGGAAGATGCTGGACAACCTGCGGCGCTCGCTCTCCGCGCCGGCGAGCGTCGCCGCGTTGATCGCGGGATGGGCGCTGCCGCTGCAGGCGGCGCTCGTCTGGACCGGTTTCATCGTGTCGACGATTGCGCTGTCGACGCTGTTTCCGGTTCTCTCCGCGATCGTGCCGCGCCGCGCCCGCATCACCGCGCGCAGCCACCTGCGAGCCCTCGCGGCGGATGTGCGGCTCGCTCTGTCCCTGTCCGCGCTGCTGGTCGTATTCCTGGCCCACCAGGCCTGGTTGATGGCGGACGCGATCGGCAGAACGCTGTTTCGTCTGCTCGTCAGCCGCCGGCACCTGCTCGACTGGGTCACGGCCGCCCAGGCAACGGTGGGCCCGCGGCTCGCGCTTGCCGGGTTCTATCGGCTGATGAGCGGGGGGGTCGGCATCGGCATCCTGGCCGCGATTTTCGTCGGCTGGATCGGGGCCGACGCCTGGCCGGTGGCGCTGCCGTTCGTCATCGCCTGGATCGCTTCGCCCGCTGTCGCGCGCTGGACGAGCCTGTCGCCACTCGTGGCCGGGCGCGTGTCGGTCTCGGCGGCGGACGCCCGCGCGCTGCGGCGGGTCGCGCGCCGTACGTGGCGCTTCTTCGAGACCTTCGTGACGGCAACCGATCACATGCTGCCGCCGGACAATTTTCAGGAAGAGCCCAAGCCGACGGTGGCGCACCGGACCTCGCCCACCAATCTCGGCCTTTGCCTTCTCGCTGCGGTCAGTGCCCGCGATTTCGGTTGGGTCGGGACGACCGCAGCTGTCGACCGGCTCGAGGCGACGCTCGCGACGATGGGCGGCCTGCAGCGCTTCCGCGGGCATTTCTACAACTGGTACGACACCCGGGATCTACGCCCGCTGGAGCCGCGCTACGTCTCGTCGGTGGACAGCGGCAACCTGGCCGGACACCTGATTGCAGTTGCCAATGCGTGCCGCGAGTGGATGCGCTCTCCGGTCGCGGGTCCTGAAGCCATCGGCGGCATCGAGGACAGCCTGGACCTCACGCGCGAAACCCTGCACGGACTTCCCGACGACCGGCGCACGCAGACCATCACGCGCAATCAGCTTGACGCGGCGCTCGATGCGCTGCGTGTCGCGCTGCGCCAGGGCCTGGCTGAAAGCGCGCCCGCCGCCGCGACCATGGTCGACATCGCCCGCACGCTGGCCGGCGAGCGCGGCGACGAGGCCGGCGCCGAAATGCTGTTCTGGGCCGAGGCGACGCACCGGTCGATCGAGAGTCATGGCGCCGAGCTTGACGGGGGCGCGCACGCGACCCGCTCGCTGCAACGGCGTCTGGCGACGCTCGAGGCGACGGCGCGATCGATGGCGATGGCAATGGAATTCGGCTTTCTCGTCGACCCGGAGCGCAAGCTCCTGGCGATCGGTTACCGGGTCGCGGAGGGCGAACTCGACCCGAGCTGCTACGACCTGCTCGCCTCGGAGGCGCGCCTCGCCAGCTTCGTCGCCATCGCCAAAGGCGACGTCGCCTCACGTCACTGGTTCCGGCTCGGGCGCGCCGTCACGCCGCTGGGACGCGGTGCCGCGCTGATCTCCTGGTCAGGGTCGATGTTCGAGTATCTGATGCCGGCGCTGGTGATGCGGGCGCCGGCCGGCAGCCTGCTCGAGCAGACCAGCCGCCTCGTCGTGCGCCGGCAGATCGAGTATGGCGCCGCGCTCGGCGTGCCCTGGGGGATTTCGGAATCCGCCTACAACGTGCGCGATCTGGAGTTCACCTACCAGTATTCGAACTTCGGCATTCCGGGCCTGGGATTGAAACGCGGACTCGGCGAGAACGCGGTCATCGCACCTTACGCGACGGGACTCGCCACGATGGTCGATCCGGGCGCGGCGGCGCGCAACTTCGCCCGCCTCGCCGCCGTCGGCGCACTGGGCCGCTACGGCTATTACGAGGCCCTGGACTACACGCCTGCGCGGCTGCCCGAAGGCAGCGACGTCGCCATCGTGCGTGCCTACATGGCGCACCACCAGGGCATGACCATCGTCGCCATCGCCAACGGACTCTTCGACGGTGTGATGCGGGCACGCTTTCACGCCGAGCCGAGCGTGCAGGCGACCGAGCTCTTGCTGCAGGA
>JBDTMD010000021.1:0-10415 GCA_039934435.1 Burkholderiales bacterium | reverse complement strand
AGCGCTCACCTGCTCACCGACCCGCGCCGACAGCAGCATCGCGCTGTGGCCGACGCGCAACACGAGGCGCTCCCGCATGCCGTCGAGCTCGGTTTCTTCGAGCCGCACGACGCCGTCGTTGGCACCCGGCAGAGCGCCGAACAGGCGCCCCAGCCCGATCGGCAATGTCCCGGCGACCACGCCGAGCGGTTCGGGGCGCGTCCAGCGTGCCGCTCGACCTTCGGACCAGAGGGATTGCGTCGCCCCCATGAACCATCTCCCCCAGCCACGCTGCCCCAGGCGCCGGCCGGCAAAATTGCCGCGCACCGGCGTGCCGAGGAGCACGACGCGGCCCGCCTGGACTTCGCGATGCCGTTCAAGGGCCTCGAGCGTGACCAGCCCGCCCAGGCTATGGCCAACGAAGTGCGCCGGGCCAATGCCGCGCGCGTAGCGCGCGAGGCGCTCGGCATGCGCCTGCAATGGTCGTCCGCGCCCGAAGTAGGAAAACAGGTGGCAGTGGAATCCGGCTGCGGCCAGTCGCGCGGCGAGCGGTGCCATCACCGCGGCGGGCACCCACAAGCCGTGCACCAGGATCGCGTCGCGCACCGCGCTCAGGCGTCCGCGCGGCCCGGCATGGCAAAGATGCCGCTCATGCGCACGACGCGGCTCTCGCCCACGCGCAGATAGCCGGTGGCGAAGGCGAGGCGCGATCCCACGCGCTGCACCTCGACCTCGGATTGAATCCAGTCGTCAAGCTCCGCCGTGCCCGCGAAGTCCAGGTCGAGGTGCGCCGTGACGAAGTTACCGCGCGCGCCGATGCGCGCCATCAGCGCATAGCCCAGGGCGAGGTCGGCCAGGGTCGCCAGCACGCCGCCGTGGCAGATACCGCGCGAATTGCAGTGCTTCTGCTCCACCCGCAGGCCGATCGAGAACGCGCCCGCGGCGCGTTTTTCGTGCAGCGGCCCGACCAGCTCGTTGAACGGACTCGCCGCGGGCAGCGGCTGGTAGCCGTCAGGGACTTGCGACATCGCGTCGATTCTAACTTGGACGCCGCAGCAGCAGGCGCGCCCCCACCGCAAGCCCCGGCACGCCGAGCACCGCGTACGCCACGCCGTAGCCGCCGCCGAGCGCGAGCACCAGATTGAAGATCAGGGGCGTCAGCACCACGCCGAGAAAGGTAAAGAACAGGCAGCCGCCGGTTGCCTGGCTGACGTGCCCCGGCGGCGCGACGCGCGCCACTTCAGCGAGATAGACGCCGTTCCAGCCCACCGCCGTGGCGCCGAACACCGAGGCGAATGCGAGCAACACCCACGTTGGCCACTCGGGCGCGGCGGCCAGCGTCACCATGGCAGACACGCCCATGCCCAGTCCCAGCAGCCCCAGCATCGTGCGGCGCGTCACGGCGCGATCGGCGAGCGCGCCCCAGACGATGCGCCCGACGACGCTCGCCACCTGCGACACCGCCATCACCGCGCCGGCGAAGACCAGGGACAGCGCAAAGCTGTCGATGAGGAACGTAACCAGGTAGGTGACGAGCGTGATCTGCACGCCGCCGTAGACGAAAGACGTCACGGCCATTTCACGCAGCCGCGGGTCGCTCGCCACCATCTTCACCGGCAGGAACGCCGCGCGCATCGACACGGGCGCCGCGGGATTGAGCGCAACGTCGTAGCGCGAGCGCACCGGCGCGATCAGCACCGCCAGCGCGAGGCCGCTCGCGCCGATCGCGACCGCCGCCCATTGCCAGCCCACGGTGAGCACGAGCACCGGCGCGAGCGCGCCCGCAAGCACGCCGCCCGCCGGGACGCCGGTCTGCTTGATCGAAAAGATCAGCGCATACATCGCGGGCGGCGCCGTGCGCACCAGGATCACCGAGCTCGCCGGCGTGGTCGGCCCGTAGCCCACGCCCAGGACGAACGCCCCCAGCAGCATCAGCGGCGCCCAGCCGCTCGCGGCGAGCGCGAGGCCGGCGAGACACAGGACGAGCCCCACCTGGCTGACGCGGATCGGCCCGAAGCGCGCCACCCAGCCGCCCGCCGCGGCCGAGCCGAGCATGCTGCCGACGTAGGCGACGGCGATGAAGTAGCCGATGGCGGCGGCTTGCACGCCGATCTCGCGCGTGGCTACCGGCGCCAGCACCGGCGTGGCGTAGATCGCGAACGCGACCAGCGTCTGGATCGCGAGCGTGACCGCGACCGGAAGGAAGATGCCGCCCAGGGGACCCTAGCCGCGCTTCGCGGCGATTTCGCGCGCGACCTCGAGCAGCGCCCGCGCGCGGTACACGATCGGATAGTCGACCATCTGGCCGTCGACTTCGACGGCGGCCGCGCCTTTCGCCTCGGCCGCGCTGAACGCGGCCACGATGCGCTCGGCGCGCGCCACGTCCTGCGCGGCGGGCGTGAAGGCTGCGTTCGCCACCGGCACCTGGTCGGGGTGCACGCACAGGCGCCCCTGGAAGCCGCCGCGCCGGCTCCTCTCCAGGGCGCGCCGGAAGCCCTCCATGTCGCGCAGGTGGAACCACGGGCTGTCGAGCGGGCCTTCGGCGCCCGCCGCGCGCGAAGCGAGCACGATGCGCGCGCGCGCCTCGGCGAGCTCGGGCTCCTCGAGCGAGGGCTCGATCCCGAGCTCGAGGCAGTAGTCGGCCGCGCCGAACGCCACGCGCTTCACGCGCCAGGGCCCGCGGTAGGGCCGCAGGTTCTTCGCCTGCAGGATGCGATCCACGCGCGCCACGCCCGCGGCGGTCTCGAGCTGCGGCACCAGGTCGAGCGTGCCTTCGGCGATGCCGTGCTCGCGCTCCAGCGCGGCGAGCAGCCAGTCGATGGCGTGCAGGTCGGCGGCGCTTTCCACTTTCGGCAGGAAAACGCCGTCCACCCTGGGGTGGATCGTCTCCACCAGGTCGCGGTAGCAGAACGGCGTCGAGGGCGCGTTCACGCGCACGTAGCCGCGGCAGCGGCGCGGCAGCTTCAGCGCCGCGGCCACCGGCTGACGCGAGGCGGCCTTGTCGGCGAGCGCCACCGCGTCTTCCAGGTCGAGGATCACCGCGTCGGCGTCCAGGCCGAGCGCCTTCTCCACGCGCCGCGCGTGATTGCCGGGCGCGAACAGATACGTCCTATTGAGGGGCATGCACCTGCCTTTGGTCCCAGCGCGGATACGGAAGCCGCAATTGTGCCGTAGCGAGCGCCTGCGGCCATACGATCTCGGTGCGCCCGCGCTGAATCTGCACCACCGCCGGCCGCGCGCCCAGCTGCACGCCGCCCTCGCCCACGAGGTAGCGGCCGATCGGCGTCTCGATGTCCAGTGTGGCCAGTGCCGCACGCAGCCGCTCCTGGTGCAAAGAGCCGGCAGCACGCACGGCCGCTTCCAGCACCAGCGCCGCCGCGTAAGCATTGGCCGCCGCCAGGCCGGGCTCGCCTTTCCAGCGCTCGCGCCAGCGCGCCACGAATTCGGCATTGCCCGGCGTGGCGAAGCGCGGGTCGTAGGCAGTGATGCCGAGCGTGAATTCGGCGTCCTGGCCAACGCGGCGCACGAATGCGGGCTCGGCGGCGCCCTGCGCCAGAAACATCGGCGGCGCGTAGCCGGTGCGCTTGAACGCCTTCACCATTTCGGCCGCGTCCTCGGCGCGGCCGAACGCGATCCAGGCCTCGGCGCGGCGCGCGCGCGCCGCCGCGATCTGCGCGTCATAGTCGGTGACGCCCACGCCCACCGTCACCTTTACTGCCTGCATGCCCAGCGCCGCGGCGTCGGCGACCAGGCGCTCGGCGGCTTCGAGCGCTCCAGGCTCGTTGCGCGCAATGACCTGCAGCCGGGTGTATCCGGCGGCGCGCGCCAGCGCCAGCGCGCCCTCGCCGTAGCCGGCGAGCGGTGCCGGCACCTGGAACACGTAGTGCCGGTTCGCACGCTGCACGTTGCTGGTCACGCCGCTGGCGTTGACCAGCACCCGGTGCGCGTTGTCGGCGATCGCCGCGGCGGCCGCGGACGCGGCGCTGCCGAACGGGCCGATGAGCAGGTCGGCGCGATCGCGTTCAATCAGCTGCCGGTAAAGATTGAGCGCGGTCGAGGCCTCCGAATGGTCGTCAAGCAGCCGCAACTCGATGCGCCGCCCGAGCAGGCCGCCCGCCGCGTTGCGGTCTTCCTGCCACAGGATCAGCGCCTTGCGCATGTCGCCGGCGAGATCGGCCAGCTGTCCGGATTCCGAGACCACCGCGCCGACCACGATCGGCGGCTCCTGCGGCCAGGCCGCGAACGCCGCCAGCCAGAGGGCAAGCAGCCCGCCGCGCATCAGAAGCCGAAGAACTTGGCAAAGCCCGTTACGGGCTCGCGCTCGGTCACCAGCGTGTTCTCGACCGCGTCGGCGCGCGCATGGCCGAGGGACATGCCGCAGACGACGATTTCGGCTTGCGGGATCTGCAGCTCGCGCCGCAGCACCGTGTGCGCCGAGGCGATGGCGGCTTGCGGGCAGGTATCGAGGCCGAAGGCACGCGCCGCGAGCATGACGTTTTGCAGGAACATGCCGGTGTCGAGCCAGGCGCCTACCGGCAGGTCGCGCTCCAGGGTGATGACGAGCCCGACCGGCGCGTCGAAAAAAAGGTAGTTGCGCGCGTGCTGGTGATGCGTTTTGTCGCGTTCGCCCTTGGCGATACCGAGCAGCCCGT
Organism: Burkholderiales bacterium; assembly: GCA_039934435.1. Taxonomy (GTDB): domain Bacteria; phylum Pseudomonadota; class Gammaproteobacteria; order Burkholderiales; family SG8-39; genus JAABQT01. Next base: position 5,784 of record JBDTMD010000021.1, on the reverse strand, counting down.
ACAGGTCCCAGCCGATCTTGCGGCGGCGCGCGAGGTAAGGATCGCGCCAGCGCGTCGGGTAGTACTCGAACTCGCGCTTCCAGCCGTCCTCGCCATTGCGCATGAATTCGTCGTGCATCGCCTTGGTGAGGCGCTTGCGCGCCGCGCCCGCCGCCACGTACACATTCCAGGGTTGGATGTTGGTGCCGGAGGGCGCGCGGCTGGCGAGCGCGAGGATGCGCTCCACCGTCGCGCGCGGCACCGGCTCGGGCGTGAATGCGCGCAGGCTGCGGCGCGAGAGGATCGCCTCCTCGATCGAGCGCGCGGCGGCGCCGGCGGCAAAGGGCAGCGCGCCCGTGGCCGGGTCATGAGTCATCGGGTCCATCGGGCGATAATACCGAACATGGATGCACGACTGCAGTCCGCGTTCGCAGCGCTGATCGGCGCGCCGCACGTGCTCACCGCGCCGCAGGACACGGCGCCCTACACGACGGACTGGCGCAAGCAGTACAGCGCGAGCGCCGAATGCGTGCTGCGCCCGGCGAGCACCGCGGAGGTGGCGGCGCTGGTCGGACTGTGCGCGCGCGAGGGCATCGCGGTGGTGCCCCAGGGCGGCAACACCGGCCTGTGCGGCGGCTCGGTGCCCACCGGAGCACGTCCGGAAGTCGTGCTGTCGCTGGCGCGGCTGAATCGCATCCGCAGCATCGATGCGCTGAACGACACCCTCACCGCCGAGGCCGGCTGCGTGCTGGCGCAGGTGCAGCAGGCGGCCGACGCCGCAGGACGCCTGTTCGCGCTGTCGCTCGCCGCCGAGGGCAGCTGCCAGATCGGCGGCAACCTGTCGACCAACGCCGGCGGCGTCAACGTGCTGCGCTACGGCAACGCGCGCGAGCAGGTGCTCGGGCTGGAAGTGGTGCTGCCCGACGGGCGCGTCTGGAACGGCCTGCGCGCGCTGCGCAAGGACAACACCGGCTACGACCTGAAGCAGCTGTTCCTCGGCGCCGAAGGCACGCTCGGCGTGATCACCGCCGCGGTGCTGAAGCTGCACCCGAAGCCCGCGGCCCGGGCCACCGCCTGGATCGGTCTCGCCAGCCCGACGCACGCCGTCGCGCTGCTGGCGTATCTGCGCGCGCAGCTGGGCGAGCGCATCAGTGCCTTCGAGCTGGTGTCGCGCCGCTGCCTGGAAGCGGTGCTGGCGCACGACAAGGCAGCGCGCGATCCCCTGCCGCGCGCGCACGCCTGGTATGTGCTCGCCCAGTTCGACCAGGCGCTCGAGCCCGAGACGCTGGCCGCGGCGCCGCAGCTCGAGGATGCGGCGCTCGCCGCGAGCGCGGCCCAGGCCGCGGCGCTGTGGCGGATCCGCGAAGCCATACCCGAGGCGCAGTTTGCCAACGTGAAGCACGACGTGTCGGTGCCCGTATCGCGCGTTCCCGACCTGATCGCGCGCGTGGACGCAGCGCTGCAGTCGGCATTTCCCGGCGCGCCGATCTATGCGTTCGGGCACATCGGCGACGGCAACATCCATTACAACGTCGGCGATGCCGCGCTGCTCGCGCGCCGCGAGGACGTGAACCGCATCGTCTACAGCATCGTCGATGCACTCGGCGGCTCGATCTCCGCCGAGCACGGCATCGGCCAGATGAAGCGCGAGGAGATCCGGCGCCACAAGGACGCGCTCGAGCTGGAACTGATGCACGCGGTGAAGCGCGCGCTCGATCCGGCGGACCTGATGAACCCCGGAAAGGTGCTCTAGGGCGCGCTGCGGCGAGCGCTATTGCAGCGCCGCGCTCCCGCCCAGCAGCGCCTGCCGGAACCGGTTCTTGAGCAGGGCGCCGTCGCGCGGCGGCAGGACCAGCGGCACCTTCTCCGCCGCCACCTTGATCTGGGCGAAGTGCGGGCCCGGGTCCTTGTGGATCGCCTTGTGCAGCGCCGCGACCCCGGCCATATCGCGCACCAGCACGCCCGAAGCAAACCCGGCCGCCCGCGCCATGGCGGCGAGGTCCACGCCGCTTGCGGTATGCGTCGCCTGCATGCCGGTTTCGCCGTAGCGCTCGTTGTCGATCACCGCAATGCTCAGGTTCTGCGGCTTCTGCACGCCGAGGGTGGCGAGCGACCCCAATCCCATCAGCATCTCGCCGTCGCCCGTCAGCACCAGCACGCGGCGCCCGGGCTGCACCAGCGCCAGACCGAGGCCCACCATCGCGGCGCAGCCCATCGCGCCCCACATCGGGAACGTGAGCGGTGAATCGCCCGCCGCGGTGCAGTCCCACGCGGTCGAGCCGAGGCCCGCGACCACCAGCAGCTCGCCGCGCTCGGCGAGCAGCGCCTTGACGACGTCGCGACGCGCCAGCGTCATTGATCCGCCTGCTCCTGAAAACTCTTGATGCCGATGACCCGTTGCGAGATCAGCACCGCGGCGGCGCAGTAGCCGCCGAAGGCGAGCCGCGCGGCCGCATCGACGTGCACGGGCACCTCGGCCGCGGCGTTCGCCTGCTGCACGGCAACGCCCATGGCGCCCAGCACGCCCGCGGTCGCCTGGCCCATCGGCACCTGCCAGGGATTGAATTCTCCGTATTCGCCGCGCATGGTGACGACGATGAGCAGTGGAATGCGGCACTCGCGCACCATGCCTAGGGCGTTGACGATATTGCCGACGCCGCTCGATTGCATGAGCAGCGCGCATTTCGCGCCGCCCAGCCAGGCGCCGGCGGCAAGTCCGATGCCTTCCTCCTCGGTGGTCATGACCACCGAGCGCATGCGTGCGTCCGCCTGGCACAGCTCGATCAGTCGCTTGTGGCCCGCATCGGGCACGTAGCCGACGACGCCGAAACCCAGTCGCGCGAGCACCTGATGCGTGGCCAGGGGCCAATCGATATTGGTGGCGAGGGGTGCGTTCAAGCGCTGCGATTTTAAACTACCGTCACCGCCACGCGCTGCACGGCGTTGTTGCCGAATCCGGTCACGTCCCAGGGCGGCGCAAGCGGCTGCGCGTTGCCCCGGTCATCAGTGGCGCGGCATGCGAGCTCGTGCTCGCCGGCCGCCGCATCCCAGCTTGCGCTCCAGCTTTGCCAGGCGTAAGCGGAAGGCGGTGCGTCGAGCTGCGCGTCGCGCCACTCGCCGTCGACCGCGAATTCCAGCCGCGCCACCGCGCCCTCGCCCGACCAGGCCCGCCCCCGGATTGCCACGCGCCCCGCCTGCAGCACGCGCCGGCGCGTATAGAAATCGGGGACGCCGGGCGGCGCGAGCAGTGAGTTGACGCGCATCCGCGTGCAGGGCAGGCCGCGTTCGCCAGCCGCCTTGCGGAAGTGGTAGCTGTGCGCCTGCTGCACGCCGTCGAACGCGCGGTCGATGGCCTCAATGCGTACCAGCCACTTGACGCTCGCCATGCCGTACCAGCGCGGCACCACCAATCGCAGCGGGTAACCGTGCTGCGGCGGCAGCGGCTGGCCGTTCATCTCGTAGGCCAGCAGCACATCCGCGCGCCGCGCCTCGTCCGGCACGAGGCTGCGCGCGAACGGGTGTTCCAGCCCGCGGTCGATGCCCCGATCCGCACCCCAGAACACGACCTCGCGGGCGTTCGCGCGCAGGCCCGCGGCATCGAGTACGGCGCCGAGCGACACCCCGGTCCACTCCGCCGTCGACACGCCCTCCTCGATCCAGGGAATCGAGGGGTAGCGCGGCGACAACTGGGCACGGCCGTTACCCGCGCACTCCAGGGTGACGCGCGCGGTGCGCGCCGGCAGCGCGCGCAATTCCTCCAGCGACAGCTCGAGCGGCCTTTGCACCAGCCCGCCCACTTGCAGCTTCCAGGCCGGCGGCGCGAGTTCCGGAATGTCGAAGTGGATCAGGCAGTAGTGCAGCCCCACGGGCGTGACATCGTGGCGCGACGCTTCCAGCGGCATGCCGCTGTTGCGCGCCGCGAGCGCCACTTCCTCGAGGGTGTAGCGGCCGACGAGCGGCGGCCGCCGCGTTTTGCCGGACATCGTGGTTTTCCTCCGGTCGATTCTATAATGTTCGACGTACTGCCTATGGCGACGAAAAACCGGCCAATGCTCTACGAGCGACTTTCGTTCGCCTTCGCGCCCGCCGACGTGCGCCGGACATTGAGCGGCAATTGACGGCGCTGGAGTCTTTCCGCGCCACGCTGCCGCGCGGCGACTTGTGGGTGTTCGGTTACGGCTCGCTGATGTGGTCGCCGGGCTTCGCGTTCACCGAGCGCTCGATGGGCCTGCTGCGCGGCTATCACCGCGCGCTGTGCGTGCTCTCGACGCGCCACCGCGGCACGCAGCGCCGCCCGGGGCTGGTCATGGGCCTGTGCCGCGGCGGCTCGTGCTGGGGCATGGCGTTCCGGATTCCGGCGGCGCGCGTCGCCAGCGCGCTGGCAAGGCTTTGGAATCGCGAAATGCCGCGCCGCGTCTACCAGGCCCGGCTCGTGCCGGTTCGCATTGGGCGCGCCCGCCGGGTGCATGCGCTTGCCTTCATCGCCGATCCCCGGCATCCGCAGTTCGTTCGCGAGCTCGACCTGCGCAGCCGCGCGCAGCTCGTGGCGCAGGGCGTGGGCCAGCGCGGCCCCTGCACCGAGTACATCCGCTCGACGCTGCGGCACATGGCCGAACTCGGTGTGGCCGACCCTCACCTCGCGCGCGTGTTGGCAACCGCCGAGGCAATGCGCGCCAGGGCCGCTTCCAGGCGCGCGCGCTGCGTGCCGAAGTTGAGCCGGACGTAGCCCGGCGCGCCGAATTGCGCGCCCGGCGAGAGCGTCACGCCGTGCTCGAGAAAGTGCGCGTGCGCGTCGGCCACGCCCAGGCCGCGCGCATCGATCCACGCCAGGTAGGTCGCCTCGACGTGCGCCATCGCCAGGCCTGGCATGGCCGCGACCCTGGTTTCGACGAGGTCGCGATTGCAGCGCAGGTACGCAAGCTGCGCCGCAAGCCAGGCGTCGCCTTCCCGGTAGGCCGCAAGGGCCGCCACATAACCGAAGAGCGACGGGTCATGGACGGTGGCATGGTGATCGGCTGAGAACGCCCGGCGCAATGCGGCGTCCTCGACGATGGCCCAGGCGCAGCCGGCGCCGGGAAAGTTGAACGTCTTGTTGGGCGAAGCGAGCGTCACGGTGCGGCGCGACACCCCGGGCGCAAGCGCGGCGATCGGCAGATGCGGCTTGCCTTCGTCGAGCAGCAGGTCGGCGTCGATCTCGTCCGAGCAGATGACGAGGTCGTGCCGCTCGGCCAGGGCGGCAAGGCGCTCCAGCTCCGCGCGCGTGAAGATCGTGCCGCCCGGGTTCTGCGGATTGCACAGGTAGAGCAGCCGCGTGTTCGGCCGCACGGCGGCGGCGAGCCGCGCCTCGTCGAACACCCAGCGCCCGCCCTGCAGCGCGAGCGGCACATCGTCGTGGGAGCGCGGTGCAAGCTCGACGGCGCGCCTGAAGTGGTGGTAGATCGGCGTCGGCACCAGCACGTGCTCGTCGGGCCGTGCGAGATGCCGCGCGGCAAGGTGCAGCCCCGGCACCACGCCCGGCAGAAAAACGATCCAGTCGGGCTCGATGCGCCATCGGTACAGGCGCTGCATGCGCGCCACGATCGCCTCCCTGAGTTCCCGGGGCGGCGCGGTATAGCCGAGCACGCCGTGCCGCAGGCGCGCGGCAATCGCTTCGAGCACGCACTCGGGTGCGCGGAAATCGGTGTCCGCGACCCACAGCGGGATCACGTCGCGCCCGGCATAGCGCTCCCAGCGCGACGACCAGGTGCGCGCGCGATCTACGTCAGCGTCGAAATCGAGGGTCACCGGATGCTTGTAGCAAAAAAA
>JBDTMD010000020.1:0-10420 GCA_039934435.1 Burkholderiales bacterium | reverse complement strand
CGCCCCGGGAAGAGGCCACCGGCGTGTCGCGAATCACCTCGCGAATGCGCTCGGCGAGCACCGCGGCGCCGACCAGCTCGGTTTCCGGCGCGAGCAGCACGAATTCCTCGCCGCCGTAACGGCCGCAACTGTCGCTGCCGCGCGCGAGTTTTTTCAGCAGCGTTGAGCAGTGCTTGAGCGTCTCGTCGCCCACCAGGTGGCCATAACGGTCGTTGACTTCCTTGAAATGATCGAGGTCGATCATCATCACCGCCAGGCTGCGGCCGCCGCGGCGCGCTATCGCCACTTCGCGCTGGCCGATGTCCATCAGCCCGCGACGGTTGTACAGGTCGGTGAGTGGATCGACGGCGGCGAGCTCGGCGAGCACGCGGTTCGCGTGCCGCAGTTCCGCGGTGCGCGCTTCGACCCTCGCTTCCAGCTCGTCGTTCAGCTGTCGCAGATCCCGGTTGGCGGATTCGGCTTCGCCCTGGCGCGAGCGCACCTGGCCAAGCAGCGCCGCCAACCCCAGCGCCATCATGCTCATGACGAAGATGAACTCCTGCGTCCGGATCACCGCCTCACCGGGCGCGAGCGGGCCAAACGGCTCCTTGCCGCCGGTAACCGACACGACCAGCGCCAGCGCTGCCGCGGCGACCGCGGCGGCGACCCAGGGCTGCGGGTAGCGCGCGGCAATATAGATGACGACGGGAAGCAGCAGCAGGGGCCCGAGCTGAATCCGCCATACGCGGCTTTCCGGCCAGATCCAGAGCGATGCGAATACCGCGACGGCGACTGCGACTACGGCAGCGTCGGCGAGCCGCCTCGGCGCCTTGGGTGCCTGCTCATGTACGCCGAAGGGTCCGAACCCGAGCAGCAGGGGCGTGAGGATGAACAGGCCCAGGCCGTCGCCAAACCACCAGATGCGCACGAATTCCAGGTAGGAGGTCTCGGTGGCGGTGAACGCCCTGTAGACGGCGCCGCCCGCGATTGCCGCGCCGAGCGCCGCCAGCACCGGCGCCGCGAGAACGAACTTCGCGAGGTCGGCGGGCGCGGAAAAACGCGCATCAAACTTCCAGCGCCGCAGCAGCGCGTAGGCAAGCGTCGCCTCGCTGATGTTGACGACGCCGAACAGCACGGACTCGAGCAGCACGAACTGGTTCCAGCCGATGGCGATCTCGGCCGCCATGGCCATGGCGGCGATCGCCGCATAGCGCTTGGCCTGAAAGCGGATCAGCGCGGCCAGCACCACCGCGTTCGGCAGCCAGAGAATAGCCAACCCCTCCGGCATGACGGTAAACGTCGCTCCCGCCCAGCCGCAGGCCAGGTAGAGAAGGAAGATCAGCAGCAGATGCAGCGGGCCGGGAGGCATGCGCGCTCAATACGACTTGGGCAGCCCGAGCACGCGCTCGGCGATGAAGCACAGGATCATCTGCGGGCTTACCGGCGCGATGCGCCCGACCAGCGACTCGCGCAGATAACGCTCGACGTGGTACTCCTTGGCGTAGCCATAGCCGCCGTGGGTCATCACCGCCTGCTGGCAGGCGTCGAAGCAGGCTTCCGCGGCGAGATACTTCGCGGCATTGGCTTCCGCGCCGCTCGGTTTACCGCGGTCGTAGAGCCACGCCGCCTTGAACACCATCAGGTTGGCGGCCTCGAGCGCCATCCAGTTCGCCGCCAGCGGATGCTGGATCGCCTGGTTCTTGCCGATCGGGCGGTCGAAGACGATGCGCTCGTTCGCGTACTTCGCGGCCCTTGCCACCGCGCAACGCCCGAGGCCGACACATTCCGCGGCGATCAGGATGCGCTCCGGGTTCATGCCGTGCAGGATGTACTCGAAGCCCTTGCCCTCCTCGCCGATGCGGTCCTCCTCGGGCACCGGGTAGGCGTCGAAGAATACCTGGTTGGAGTCCACCGCGTGACGGCCCATCTTCTCGATCTCGCGCACCTCGATCTGCTGGCGGTCGAAGTCGGTATAGAAGAGCGTCAGCCCGGCCTCGGCCTGCGTCAGCACCAGGATTTTCTCGGCCACCTGCGCCGTGGAGATCCAGACCTTCTGCCCGGAGATCAGGTAGCGCTCGCCCTCCCGTTTCGCCATGGTCTTGATCTTGCGCGTATTCAAGCCCGTGTTCGGCTCGGTGACGGCGAAGCAGGCGCGCTCCCTGCCGGCGATCAGGCCCGGCAGCATGCGCTTTTTCTGCGCGTCGTTGCCGAACTTCACCACTGGATTGAGGCCGAAGATGTTCATGTGCACCGCCGAGGCGCCGGAGAATCCGGCGCCCGATTCGGCGATCGCCTGCATCATCACCGCGGCTTCGGTGATGCCGAGGCCCGAGCCGCCGTAGGCCTCGGGCATGGCGATGCCGAGCCAGCCGTCTTTGGCGAGCGCCTGGTGCAGCTCGCCCGGAAAGCCGCCTTCCTTGTCCCTTTTCAGCCAGTACTCGTCAGGAAAGCGCGCGCAGATTTTCGCGATCGCCTCGCGGATCGCTGCCTGCTCTTCGCTAAAGGCGAAATCCACTCAGCGCCGGTCGATCCAGTTGTGCTGGGCGATGCCGCCGTCGACGGCGATCGTCGCGCCCGTGACGTAGGCGCCGAAGCGCTCGGAGAGCACCGCGAGCGCCATCGCCGCGATGTCGGCCGGCGTGCCGAAGCGCCCCATCGGAATGGTATCGAGCAACCCCGGGTTCTTCGACGCATCGAAGCCGCCGCCCGGAATCGCGCCCGGCGCGATCGCGTTCACGCGGATGCCGTCGGGGCCGAGGGCGCGCGCGAATTCGCGCACCAGCATCGTCTGTCCGGCCTTCGCCGCGCTGTAATGCGGCAGGTTGCGCGGCGAATAGGCGTGCAGCGAGGTGATGTAGAGCATCCGGCCGCGGATCTTGTGCTCGCGCATGTGGCGCCCGAGCGCCTGGCCGAGCAGGAACCCGGCGTTGAGGTTGACCTCCTGCATCGCGCGCCAGGTGTCTTCGCTGACTTCGAGTGCGGTGTCCTCTTCTTTTCGCCGCGGGCTCGCGCTGTGCACGAAGATCGATACCTTGCCGAGCCGCTTGATCGCCTCGGCCGCCAGGCGCTTCGCCTCGCCCGGCTTTGACAGGTCGACATCCAGGTCGGAGCCCTTGAGGTCCGCGCGGAGCACGCGCACGCCTTCGCGCGCCAACGCTTCGGCGATGCCGCGGCCGATGCCGTTCGCTGCGCCGGTGACGAGCGCGGTGTCGCCTTCGAATAATTGATTTGCGCTTCCGGCCACGTTGTTCTCCCTCAGTCCCGGTGCGGCGCCGCCGGCGCATGCGCGTGCCCGCCGCCGCCTGCCGGCTGCCGGGCATCGCCTTCCACCTCGCTGGCGAGCAGCACATAGGCGGTCGGGATGATGAACAGCGTCAGCACGGTGCCGAGCAGCAGGCCGCCGACCACCACCCAGCCGATGGTCTGGCGCGCCTCGGCGCCGGCGCCGATGGCAAGCGCAAGCGGCAGCGCGCCGAGCACGGTCGCGCCGGTCGTCATCAGGATCGGGCGCAGGCGCAGTGTCGAGGCCTCGATCACCGCCTCGATCTTGGCCATGCCGCGCGCGCGCAGCTGGTTGGCGAATTCGACGATCAGGATGCCGTTCTTGGTGATCAAGCCGATCAGCATGACCAGCCCGATCTGCGAATAGACGTTGAGCGTGAAGCCCTTCAGCGTCAGCGCGGCGAGCGCGCCGGTCATCGCCAGGGGCACGGTGAGCATGATGACGAACGGCGAGCGGAAGCTCTCGAACTGCGCCGAGAGCACCAGGTAGATGAAGGCGAGCGCAAGCAGGAACGTGACGTACAGCGCCGCGCCCGACTCGCGGAACTCGCGCGACACGCCGTCGAGCTCGGTGCGCGCCGAGGGCGGCAGCACCTCCCTGGCGGCGGTTTCCATGACTTCGAGCGCCTCGCCGAGCGAATAGCCCGGCGCCACGTTGCCCGAGATGATCGCCGCGCGCAGCCGATTGAAGTGGTTGAGCTCCTTTGCCGCCACGGTCTCTCTCACCTGCACCAGGTTGGAGAGCTGCACCAGCCGCCCGTCCTTGGCGCGCACGTAAATCGACGTCAGGTCGGTGGGCGTGCTGCGGTCCTTTGCTTCGAGCTGCACCACGACGTCGTACTGCTCGCCCTCGCGCTTGAAGCGCGTCACCTGGCGCCCGCCGAGCATCGTCTCCAGCGTGCGGCCGATGGTCTCGACGTCGACGCCGATCGCGGAGGCCTTGACGCGGTCGATGTCGACCGCGAGCTGCGGCTTGTTCAGGCGCAGGTCGGTGTCGGGATTGGCGATCGCCTTCGACTCGCGCGCCTTCGCCAGCAGCTTCTGCGTGATGTCGTCGAGCTCCGCATAGGAATTGGCCTGCACCACGAACTGCACCGACGGGTTGCGGAAGCTCTGGCCGAGCGAGGGCGGGTTGATCGGAAAGGCTAGAACCCCCGGCAGCCCGCCGAACATCTTCGGCGCCAGCTCGGCCGTGACCTGCTGCGTGGTGCGCGTGCGCTCCGACCAGGGCGCGAGCTGGCTGAAAGTGATGCCCGTATTCACCGGATTGGGCCGCTCCAGGCCCGGCGCCACCACCACGAAATAGGCGCGAATCTCGGGCACCTGCGAGTACAGCTTCTCGATCTGGCGCGCGTAGCGGTCGGTGTATTCCAGCGAAGACCCTTCGGGGGCGATGATCAGGCCGATGAAGAACCCCCGGTCCTCGAGCGGCGAGAGCTCCTGCTTGAGTCCCTTGAACAGCAATCCCGCCGCCGCCGCCACGACGACGAACACCAGCACCACTCCCCAACGCCAGCGCAGCGTCGCCGTGAGCAGGCGGCGGTAGCCGTCGTTCATGCCGTGGAAGAAACGCTCCATCGCCTGGTAGACGCGGCCGTGGGTCTCGTGCTCCTTCAGGATCAGCGAGCACATCATCGGCGTCAGCGTAAGCGCGACGAACCCCGAAACCACCACCGCGGCGGCCACCGTGAGCGCGAACTCGGTGAACAGCTTGCCGGTGTTGCCGGTCATGAAGCCAAGCGGCGCGAACACCGCGACCAGCGTGAGCGACATGGCGATCACCGCGAAGGCGATTTCGCGCGAGCCGTCGATCGAGGCCTGGCGCGGGCTCTTGCCCATCTCCACATGGCGGTGGCAGTTCTCGAGCACGACGATCGCGTCGTCCACCACCAGGCCGATCGCCAGCACGATGCCGAGCAGCGTCAGCACGTTGATGGTGAAGCCCATGACGTACAGGAAGAAGAACGCGCCGATCAGCGACACCGGAATCGAGACGAATGGAATCAGCGTCGAGCGCACCGAGCGCAGAAACAGGAAGATGACCAGCACCACCAGCAGCACCGCCTCGCCCAGCACGCGGTACACCGACTCGATCGATTTCTCGATGAAGATCGAGGAGTCGAAGGCGATGGCGAACTCCATGCCCGGCGGCAGCGACGCGCGGATGCGCGGCAACTCGGCTTTGACCGCCTGCGCCACCGAGAGCGTGTTGGCGGTGGACTGCTTGACCACGCCCAGGCCGACCGCGGGATTGCCGTTCACGCGCACGATGCCGCGCTCGTCGAGCGCGCCAAGGCGCGCGCTGCCGACGTCCTGCAGGCGCACCGGGTAGCCGCGCGCCTCGTTGACGATCATCTCGTTGAACTGGGTCGCCGTCCGCAGGTCGGATTCCGACAGCACGGTGAATTCGCGCTCGGTGGATTCGATCCTGCCCGCCGGGATCTCGACGTTCTGGCGCCGCAGCGCGGCCTCCACGTCCTGCGGCGTCAGGCCGTAGGCCGCGAGGCGGTCGCGGTCGAGCCAGATGCGCATCGCGTACTTGCGCCCGCCGCCGACGATCACCGAGGCGACCCCCGAGAGCGTCTTCAGCCGGTCGGCGACATAGCGGTCGGCGTAGTCGGTGAGCTCGAGCGGCGAGTGCGAGCTGGACGACAGGCGCAGCCAGATGATCGCCTGCGCGTCGGCCTCGATCTTCGACACCACCGACTCGTCGGCGGCATCGGGCAGCAGCGCGCGCACGCGCGCCACGCGATCGCGCACGTCGTTCGCCGCGCTGTCGACGTTGCGCTCGAGCTGGAATTCGACCGTGATCTGCGAGACTTCCTCGCGCGACACCGACTTGATGGTGCGCACGCCCTCGATGCCGGAGAGCGAGTCCTCGAGCGGCTGCGTCACCTGCGACTCGATCACCTGCGCGCTCGCGCCCTTCAGCACGGTGCGCACCGAGACGATCGGCGTATCGATCTTCGGGTACTCGCGCACCGACAGGCGCTGGAACGAGATCACGCCCACCAGCACGATCATCAGGCTCATGACCGTGGCGAAGACCGGGCGGCGGATGCAGAGCTCAGGGAGCTGCAATGGCTAACCTTTCTTGTCCGCCGCCGCGGCCGCCGGCTTCGGCGCGTCCTGCATCACCGTCACCGCCGAGCCCGGACCGATCTTCTGCGTGCCTTCGGTGACCACCAGGTCGCCGCCGGCGAGGCCCTGCGCGATCTCGACCTCGCCCACCTTGCGCAGCCCGGTCTGCACCTTGACCAGCTCGACCTTGCCGTCGACGACGCGGTAGACGAAGCTGTCCTGGCCGCGCGGCACGATCGCCTGCTCCGGGATCCAGACCGCGTTCGGGCGCACGCCGAGCGTGAGCTGGACGCGCGCGAACATCCCGGGCCGCAGCTTCAGCGGCGTATTGCTGACCCGCGCGCGCACCAGCGCGGTCCGCGTCTGCTCGTCGATCGCCGGCTCGATGGCGTAGACCGCGCCGCGGAAATCCTCGCCGGCATCGGCGTCGACGACGATCCGCACGGCCTGCCCGGGCCTGAGCTGCGCGAGGAAGGTCTCCGGGACGCGGAAGTCGAGCTTCAGCGCGTCGATCTTTTCCAGGCGCGCGATGTCGGTGCCGGCGGCGACGAAGGCACCCTCGCTCACCTGGCGCAGGCCCACCACGCCGGCAAACGGCGCGCGGATCTCGGTCTTGGCGAGGCGCGCCTCGTCCTCGCGCTGCTTGGCGGCCGAGCGCGCGGCGTTGGCGCGCGCCTCGTCGAACGCCTGCTGGCTGATGAAGTTCTTCTTGAACAGGTCCTCGGCGCGCTCCAGGCGCTGCCGGTCGAGGCCGGCCTGCGCGCGACTCGAAGCGAGCACTGCGCCGAGCTCGGCCTGGTCGAGGCGCACCAGCACCGCGCCGCGCTCTACGCGCTGGCCTTCCTTGAACGGCATCGCGGCGATGCGCCCGGAGATCTCCGGCCGGATGTTCACGGCTTCGTCGGCGCGCAGCGTGCCCACCGCGGTCGCCTCGTCCGTCGCCGGCGCGACCTTGGCGAGTGCGGCGCGCACCGGCATGGCGGGCGCGGGCTGGGCGTACGCCCAGGCCGGCGCGAATGCGATCAGAAGAGCGAGGACCAGGCGCATGGTGAATCCGTAAGCGCCTGATTCTACTTGATGCGCTAGCCGTTTCCGGTCGGATTGCCCGGCAGGTTTGCGCGTTTTTTCGCCAGGCGCTGCCGGGTCTTCTCGGTGTCGACGACGAAGCGCACGTGCTCGCCGCGCCCGCATTCCTCGACATTGTCGTGGACGCTGAATTCGCAGCGCACCTTGCGCCCCTCCACCGCCACCACGCGGTAGCGGATGGTGACCTCCATGCCGGCGGGCGTGGCGGCGAGATGGTCGATGACGACGCGCGCGCCGACGGTGTCCTCGCCCGGGTCGAGGTGCTGCAGCAGAAAGTCGCGAATCGTGTACTCGACGTCGCTCACCATTTTCGGGGTGGCGTACACCGCGTTCTCCGGCCCCATGAAGGCGATGCAGCGCGCCACGTCCACCGTGAGCGTGCGTTCGCCTTCGATCCCGGCGGCGAGCGAGGGCTTCACGCCGCCTTGTAGCCGGCGCGCTCGATCGCCTGCTTCATCGCCTCGATGCTGGTCTGCGCCGGGTCGTAGGTGACCTTGGCGCGCGCCTTGGTCAGCGACACGTTCGCCTCGGTGACGCCCGGCAGCGCGCTCAGCACGCGCGACACGCTGTTGACGCAGCCGGTGCTGGTCATGCCTTCGACGCCGAGTTTTACGGTTTCCATGGGTCGATCTGCATAGTACCGAACCGCGCGTCGTTTTGCTTGACATGGGTCAACGAGCGCCCGGCACGCCGCACGTACGCTGCGCCCTCATGCTCTTACCGCTGCAGTCACCCGCACCACCCGCCGATCCCGCGCGCTGCGCGCTCTTCGATCTGGGTTTCCGTCCGTTCTATCTGCTCGCTGGCGCTCTCGCCGCGCTCGCCGTGCCGCTGCGCGCGCTGCAGTACGCGGGTTGGCTGCCGGGCGCCAACATCCTGTGGCACGCGCACGAGATGATCTTCGGCTACGCCTTCGCCGTCATCGCCGGGTTCCTGCTCACCGCGGTGCGCGCCTGGACCGGACGGCCGACGCCGACGGGCACCGCGCTCGCCGCGATCGCCGCGCTGTGGCTCCTCGCGCGCATCCTCGCGTTCGTCTCGCTGCCGCTTGCCGCGTGGGCGGGTGCGTTGTTCGCGATCGCCCTCGCCTGGGGCATCGGCCGGCCGCTGGTCGCCGCCGGCAACCGGCGCAACTACTTCTTCATCCTGCTGGTGCTCGGCCTCGGCGCCGCCGGCGTTCTCGTGCAGTCCTATCCGCAGCTCGGGCTCGCGCTCGGCCTGGACGGCGTGTTGTTCGTCATGACGGTAGTCGCCGGCCGCGTGGTGCCGGCGTTCACCAACAACGCCGTGCCGGGCGCGGGCGCGCGGCGCAATTCGTGGCTCGAATTCGGCGCCCTGGGCGCCATCCTGCTGATGATCGCCGCCGATGCGTTCCTGAGGATCGAGCTGGCGGCCGGTTTCGCGCTGCTTGCCGCGCCGTTGCACGCGGCGCGGCTCGCGCTGTGGGCGCCGCTGAAGACGCTGCGGCGGCCGATCCTGTGGATCCTGCATCTTTCCTACGCCTGGATCATCGTCCACCTCGCGCTGCGCGGCCTGAACGGGTTCGGGCTGCTGCCGTACGCGCTCGGCGCGCATGCGCTCACGGTCGGCGCGATCGGCGGCATGACCCTCGGCATGATGACGCGCACCGCGCGCGGCCACACGGCGCGGCCGCTGCAAGCGGGGCGCGCGGAAATCGCGGCTTACGCCATGGTTCAACTCGCGGCAGTGGCGCGGGTGCTGGTACCGCTGGTCGTGCCTGCCGCCACCTTCACGGCAACGCTGGTGTCGGCGCTGCTGTGGTGCGCGGCGTTCACGACTTTCGCCGTCGCCTACGTGCCGATCCTGTCGCGCCCGCGCCTCGACGGCGAGCCGGGCTGAGTCAGGACCACGGCGTCGCGTCGTGCGTCAGCGCGACGGCGACGATGTAGGCGGCAACGGCGAGCGCGGCGGCGAAGGCGGCGCTGCGCACGGTCCGCGTGCGTCCATAGCGCAACGCGATCATGCCGAAGACGATGTAGGCGACGAGCGCCAGCACCTTCGCCGTGATCCACGCCTGCACGAACGGCACCTGGCCGAGGTACCAGGCGAGCCATACCGCGCTCGCCAGCAGCGCCGTGTCGACCGCGTGCGGCGCGATGCGCACGAACCGCGCGCGCAGCCAGGGTGAATCTACAAGCATCAGCGCGCCGCGCGCAATGAAGCCGGCGATGCTGAGCGCCGCGCAGCCGATCAGCAGCGCGCGCACCGCAAGGTACGCCTCAGCCGCGCTCACGGCGGCCCATGAGCTTGAGCATGGTGTCGAGGGTCACCGAGCCGAAGGTCGCGCGCGCCGTCTGGTCGATTTCCGCCAGTACATCCTCCAGCGCCCGCTCGGCGCCGCGCGCCACTCGGCGGCTACGCCGCGCCGGCGCGCCAATGTCCTCGAACAGCGCGATCACGTCCATCAGCGTTACGCGCTTTGCGTTGCCGACGAAGCGGTAGCCGCCGCGCGCGCCGCGCACCGAATTGACGAGCCCGGCACGCCCGAGCGTGCGCAGCACCTTGGCGAGGTGGTGCGGCGAGACGCGCAGGCCGGCGGCGATGTCCGCCACCGACAGCTGGCGCCCGGGCTGCGCGGCGAACTCGAGCACGCTGTAGAGCGCGAGCAGCGTGTTCTTCTGCAGCCTCAACCGATCTCCTTCTCGAGCGGGATGACCGGCGCGGCCATCATGCCCTGGCTGCGGAAGAACGACAGCACCAGGCGGTTGTCGCGCGCGATCAGCGTGCGCACGGTGGCGACGCCCAGGCGCCGGAAGGCGGCGGTCATCGCCTCGAGCATCGCCGTGGCGACGCCCGCTTCGCGCGCCTGCGGGCGCACGCCGATGCCGAAGATCCAGCCGCAGGGCGGCGAGCCGAACTCCCAGTCGCGCACGTCGCCGACGATGAAGCCGAGGATGCGCCCGTCCCCCTCGGCCACCAGGAAGCGGCGGCGCGCGCCGCCGTGACCGTAGCGGCGCAGGATGCCCGCCCA
>JBDTMD010000019.1:0-10456 GCA_039934435.1 Burkholderiales bacterium | reverse complement strand
TCCGCGTTTGGGGCTCGATCGGCTTCATCGCCGGCGTGCTCGGCACCGGCATCTGGCTCGACGCCCATGCGCCGCGCTCGCTGCTCGGCGTGGTGGTGGCGCTCGCGGCGTTCGCGCTCGCGGTGTCGTTGCTGCTGCCGCCGGCGCGAGTCAGCGTAGTCGCGGGCGGCGCCGAGGCGCGCCTGGTCGACGTGCTGCGCCGCGCCGATGTGATCGCCTTGCTCGCCGCTTGCAGCTGCATGAGCGCCGCGCACGGTGCGCTGTACGGCTTTTTCTCGCTGCACGCCGAGGCGCTGGGCTACAGCAAGACGGCAATCGGGGCGCTGTGGACGATCGGGGTGCTGGCCGAGATCGTCGTGTTCCTCGCCTGGCCGCAGCTCGCGCGCCGCTACAGCCTGCGCGTCCTGCTGATCGCGAGCTTTCTGTGCGCCGCGGCGCGCTTCGCGGCGATCGGCTGGGGCACGCACATTCTCCTGCTGCTGGTCGCGGCGCAGCTCCTGCATGGCGCCAGCTTTGGCGTGTTCCATGCCGCCTCGGTCGCCGCGGTGCACCGCCTGTTCACCGGCCGCCTGCAGGCGCGCGGGCAGACGCTGTACTCAAGCCTGTCCTACGGGCTGGGCGGCGGCGCAGGCCTGCTCGTTGCCGGGTGGTCGTGGGAGGCCCTCGGGCCGGGGCTGAGCTTCACCCTCAGCTCGGTTTTCGCGCTGGCGGGGGCCGCGCTCGTCACCTGGCGCGTGCGCGTGTAGGCTCTTGCCATGATCAGGAAGGTCCTGTACATCGGTCTGCTCGCGGCCACGGCCGCCTGCCAGACGGTGCAGACGACGCAGCCGGGCGCCGTCGGCATCGAGCGCAAGCAGTCGATGCTGCTGTCGACGGCGCAAGTCGACGCCAGCGCCAGCAACGCCTATCAACAGCTCATCGCGGGCGCGGAGAAGAAAGGCCAGGTCAACGCGGACGCGGCGCAGGTCGCGCGCATTCGCGCCATTGCCCACCGGCTGATCCCGCAGACGCGCGCCTTTCGCGCCGACGCCCCCGACTGGAAGTGGGAAATCAACGTGATCAGCGCCAAGGAGGTCAATGCCTGGTGCATGCCGGGCGGCAAGATCGCCGTGTACACCGGCCTGCTGGAGAAACTGAAGCCGACCGACGACGAGCTGGCGGCTGTGATGGGCCACGAGATCGCGCACGCGCTGCGCGAGCACGGCCGCGACCGCGCCGCGCAGGCCATGGCGCAGGGCATTGCGCTCAGTATCATCGGCGCCGTGGCCGGCGTGTCGCGCGTCGGCATGGACCTGACGCAAGCGGTCGTCGACGTCACCCTGAACTTGCCCAACTCGCGTGAGCACGAAACCGAAGCCGACCGCATCGGCGTCGAGCTCGCGGCGCGCGCCGGGTACGACCCGCGCGCGGCGGTCCAGGTGTGGGAGAAGATGAGCCAGCTGGGCGGCAGCAAGCCGGCCGAGATTCTTTCCACGCACCCGTCGCCGGCGACGCGCATCGCCGACCTTAAGGTGTATTCCGCGCGCGTCATGCCGCTGTACGAGCAGGCACGCCCCCGCTCGTAGTAAACGCAGTCCTATCAAGGACTTTGCCTGTGCCATAATCCGCTTTTTCCGCAACGCCGCATATGGACCACACGCTCTACGACAAGCTCTGGGACAGCCACCTGGTGCACGCCGAGGAAGACGGCACGTCGCTCATCTACATCGACCGGCACCTGGTGCATGAAGTCACCAGCCCGCAGGCCTTCGAAGGACTGAAGCTCGCCGGCCGCAAGCCGTGGCGCATGCAGTCCGTGGTCGCCACCGCCGACCACAACACGCCGACCACCGGCTGGGAGCGCGGCATTGACGGCATCACCGATCCGACCTCGCGCATCCAGATCGATACGCTCGACGCCAACATGCGCGAGCACCGCGCCAAGGCCTACTTTCCGTTCCTCGACAAGCGCCAAGGCATCGTCCACGTGATCGGGCCGGAACAGGGTGCGACCCTGCCCGGCATGACCGTGGTGTGCGGCGACTCGCACACCAGCACGCACGGCGCGTTTGCGTGCCTTGCGCACGGCATCGGCACCTCGGAAGTCGAGCACGTGCTCGCCACGCAGTGCCTGATGACGAAGAAGATGAAGAACATGCGCGTCAATGTCGAGGGCACGCTCGCGCGCGGCGTCACCGGCAAGGACATCGTGCTGGCGATCATCGGACGCATCAGCACTGCAGGCGGCAGCGGCCACGCCATCGAATTCGCCGGCAGCGCGATCCGCGCGCTGTCCATGGAAGGCCGCATGACGGTGTGCAACATGTCGATCGAGGCGGGTGCGCGCGCCGGCATGGTGGCGGTCGACGAGACGACGATCGCCTACCTCATGGGCAGGCCAATGGCGCCGACGGGCCCGGACTGGGACGCGGCCGTGGCCTCCTGGAAGACGCTGAAGTCCGATGCGAAGGCGAAGTTCGACCGCGAGATCACGCTGCGCGCCGAAGAAATCCTGCCGCAGGTGTCCTGGGGTACGTCGCCGGAGATGGTGGTGCCGGTGGACGCGGAGGTGCCCGACCCCGAGCGCGAGAAGGACGCGATCAAGCGCGAAGGCATGGAGCGCGCGCTGCAGTACATGGGTCTGAAGCCGCGCACCAAGATCACTGATATCAAGCTCGACAAGGTGTTCATCGGCTCATGCACCAACTCGCGCATCGAGGACCTGCGCATCGCCGCGGCGGTAGTGAAGGGCCGGCGCGTGGCGCCGAACGTGCGCCTCGCCATGGTGGTGCCGGGCTCGGGGCTGGTGAAGGCGCAGGCCGAGAAGGAGGGGCTGGACAAGGTGTTCAAGGACGCGGGCTTCGACTGGCGCCAGCCGGGCTGCTCGATGTGCCTGGCGATGAACGCCGATCGCCTGGAGCCCGGCGAGCGCTGCGCCTCGACTTCGAACCGCAATTTTGAAGGCCGTCAGGGCGACGGCGGGCGCACGCACCTGGTGAGCCCCGCGATGGCGGCCGCCGCCGCGGTGGCGGGTCATTTCGTCGACATCCGGCAGTGGCGCTGACCCGCCATGGATAAATTCACCGTGCACACCGGGATCGTCGTGCCGCTCGATCGCGGCAACGTCGACACCGACCAGGTGATCCCGAAGCAGTTCCTGAAGTCGATCAAGAAGACCGGCTACGGGCCGAACCTGTTCGACGCCTGGCGCTACCTCGACCACGGCGAGCCGGGCATGGATCATGGCAAGCGCCCACGCAACCCGAACTTCGTGCTGAACGACCCGCGCTACAAGGAGGCGACAATCCTGCTGGCGCGCAAGAATTTCGGCTGCGGCAGCTCACGCGAGCACGCGCCCTGGGCGCTGCTCGACTACGGCTTTCGCTGCGTCATCGCGCCCTCGTTTGGCGACATTTTCTACAACAACAGCTTCAAGAACGGCCTGCTGGCAGTGGTGCTGCAGGAGGCCGAAGTGGATCGCCTGTTCTACGAGTGCGCGTCGTTCCCCGGGTTCCGGCTCACGCTGGACCTCGACGCGCAGACGGTGGCCACCGCCGACCGCGCGCAGGTGATGCGCTTCGAGGTCGACACTTTCCGCAAGTACTGCCTGCTCAACGGCATGGACGAGATCGGGCTCACGCTGCAACACGCCGACAAGATCCGCGCCTTCGAGGCCAAGCGACTCGCGCAATATCCCTGGCTCGCGCGGTGACGCGATGAAGGTCGCGGTGCTGCCCGGGGACGGGATCGGAACAGAGATTGTCGCCCAGGCGGTGAGGGTGCTGGGCCGCCTCAAACTGCCGCTCGAGCTGCAGGAAGCGCCCGTCGGCGGGGCCGGCTATGAAGCCGCGGGCGACCCGCTGCCGGAGGCGACGCTTGCGCTCGCACGCGAGGCGGACGCAATCCTGTTCGGCGCCATCGGCGGGCCGCAGTACGACGCGCTGCCGCGCGACAAGCGCCCGGAGCGCGGATTGCTGCGGCTGCGCAAGGAATTGGGGCTGTTCGCCAATCTGCGCCCGGCGCAGGTGTTCCCGGAACTGGCGCAGGCGTCCTCGCTCAAGCCCGAGTTGGTGGCCGGGCTCGACGTGCTCATCGTGCGCGAGTTGACGGGCGACATCTACTTCGGCGAGCCGCGGGGCATCTCGACGCTGGCGAACGGCGAGCGCGAGGGCGTGAACACCATGCGCTACCGCGAGAGCGAGATCCGGCGCATCGCGCGGGTCGCCTTTGAGGCGGCGCGCCGCCGCGGCAAGCGGCTGTGCTCGGTGGACAAGGCGAACGTGCTCGAGACCACCGAGCTGTGGAAGCAGGTGGTCGGCGAGCTCGGCAGAGACTACGCCGACGTCCGGCTCAGCCACATGTACGTGGATAACTGCGCCATGCAGCTGGTGCGCGAACCGAAGCAGTTCGACGTCATCGTCACCGGCAACATGTTCGGCGACATCCTTTCGGACGAGGCCTCGATGCTCACGGGCTCGATCGGCATGCTGCCTTCGGCCTCGCTCGACGAGCACGGCAAGGGCCTGTATGAACCGATCCACGGTTCCGCGCCCGACATCGCGGGCAAAGGCCTGGCGAATCCCCTGGCCACGATCCTGTCCGCGGCGATGATGCTGCGCTACTCGCTGGGCCGCACGGCGCAAGCCGACCGCGTCGAGGCGGCGGTGCGCAAGGTGCTGCAGCAGGGCCTGCGCACGGCCGACATCTATACTGAGGGCTGCCGCAAGGTGGGTACGCAGGAAATGGGCGACGCGGTGGTCGCGGCGCTGTAGGGGGAAGGCTATGCTGAGGGTCGGAATCGTCGGGTGGCGGGGCATGGTGGGGTCGGTGCTCGTGCAGCGCATGCGCGAGGAGCGCGACTTCGACCTCATCGAGCCGGTGTTTTTCTCAACGTCGCAGGCGGGCGGCAAGGGCCCGGCGATCGGAAAAGACACGGGCCCGGTGCAAAGCGCGACCGATATCGCGGCGCTCAAAGCGCTGCCGGTGATCATCGCCTGCCAGGGCGGGGACTACACGAACGAGGTATATCCGAAACTGCGCGCCGCCGGCTGGAACGGCTACTGGATCGACGCGGCGAGCGCGCTGCGCATGAAGGACGACGCCGTCATCATCCTCGACCCGGTCAACATGCCGGTGATCGAGCGCGCGGTGAAGGCGGGCGTGCGCGACTACATCGGCGGCAACTGTACCGTGAGCCTGATGATGATGGGCATGGCGGGCCTGTTCCGGCATGACCTCGTCGAGTGGATGACCTGCATGACCTACCAGGCGGCGTCGGGCGCCGGCGCCGCCAACATGCGCGAGCTGGCCGAGCAATTTGCCCATGTGGGCGCGGTGGCAAAGCCCGTGCTGGCGGACCCGGCGGCAACGGCGCTCGACGTCGAACAGCGCGTCGCCGACGCGCTGCGCAACGGCGCGCTGCCCAAGGCGAACTTTGGCCATCCGCTGGCGGGCAGCTTGTTGCCGTGGATCGACAAGGACATGGGCGACGGCCAGAGCCGCGAGGAGTGGAAGGCGCAGGCCGAGGCGAACAAGATCCTCGGCCGCAGCGAACGGCCGATTCCGGTCGACGGCATCTGCGTGCGCGTGGGCGCCATGCGCTGTCACAGCCAGGCGCTGACCATCAAGCTGCGCAAGGACGTGCCGCTCGACGAAGTCCAGGGCATCATCGCCGAGGGTAACGAGTGGGTGCGGGTCGTTCCCAACCGCAAGGAGGAGACTCTCGCCGAACTCACGCCCGCCGCCGTCACTGGCAAGCTGGCCGTGCCGGTCGGGCGCCTGCGCAAGCTGCCGATGGGCGGCGACTACCTGGCGGCATTTACAGTGGGAGACCAGCTGCTGTGGGGAGCGGCAGAGCCCCTGCGGCGGATGTTGCGCATCCTTCTCGACGCCGGGGTCCGGGTTTGAGAATTCCCTGCGTCCTGAGACCGATGGCGGGAAAACCGAGAAAATGTCTCAGCTTGCAGGCCTAACGTCATGATGTTATGGTACTCAGTCGATAAGAATGACTCAGGGTGGTGCGGGTGATTAAACCGGTCGCGTTGCTTCGACTCGCCTCGGCAGCGGTGTTGTCGTTGCCTTTGCTCGCGCAGGCGGCGGGTCTGGGCCGGTTGAGCGTGCAGTCCTTTTTGGGTCAGCCGCTGCGTGCGGAAATAGAGATCGTCTCGGTGCAACCGGGCGAGGAATCCTCGCTCGAAGCGCGACTCGCGTCCGGCAACGCATTCGCGCAGGCCGGCATTGAATTCAATCCGGCGCTGACCGGAATCCAGTTCACGCTCGACAAGCGCGATGGGCGGCCCATCATCCGCGTTAGCACGCGACAGGCCGTCAACGAGCCGTTCGTCGACCTGCTGGTGGAGTTGCGCTGGGCTACCGGACTGTTCGTGCGCGAGTACACCGTATTGCTTGATCCACCGGGTTACTTGGGAACGAAGCCGCAGCCCATGGCGGTTGCGCCCGGATCCGCGCCGGCGACCGCGGAAACGACCGTGCGGGCCGCGCCCGCAGTTCCTGCCACAGCGCCGGCCGCGCCAGTGGCCGAGGAATCCAAGCCCGCGGCCATGGCGGCGCAGCCCGCCACCGAGCCAAAGCCCGCTGCCGAGGCCGCGCCTGCCGCCGAGCCGAAGCCCGCCCCGGTCGCGGAAGAAAAGCGGGCGCCCGCGGCGGCCGAATCCGCCCCGCCTGCTCAAGGTGCCCAGACCTACGAAGTGAAAAAGGGCGACACGCTGGGTGAAATCGCGCTGCAGTACCGGCCGCAAGGCGTCACTTTCCACCAGATGCTGATCGCCCTGCAGCGGGCGAATGAAGATGCGTTCATCAATAACAACATCAACTTGGTACACGCTGGCCGCATTCTGAACATCCCCGACGCGGAAACGGCCGCCGCGGTCGACGTGCAGGATGCCAATCGCCTGGTCATCGCGCAGCACGCGGACTTCGCCGAATATCGCAGTCGCCTGGGTATGACCGTGGCCGCCGCGCCCGCGGCGCCGCAGGCGGCGGAGCGCAGCGCCGCGGGCCAGATCACGGCAAAGCCGGCCGAGCCCAAGCCGGCGCCCGCCACCGATCAGTTGAAACTGTCCAAGGCCGACGCCAAGAAGCCAGGCGCACCCGCGTCGAAGGCAGCGCGCGAGGACGACGTCGCGGCACGCGAGCGCGCGCTGCAGGAAGCGCAGTCACGCGTCACCGAACTGGAGAGAAACGTCAGCGACTTGCAAAAGCTGCTGGAAATCCGCAATCAGCAGCTGGCGCAAGTACAGCAGAAGGCCGCCGCAAAGCCGGCGCCTGCACCGGCCGCGGCGCCCACGCCTGCGGCCACGGTGCTTCAACCCCCAAAGCCCACGCCGGCGCCGCAAGCCGTAACAGCGCCGGAAACCAAACCCGCCGCTCCGACCCCGGCACCCGCGGCAACCCCGGCGCCCGAAGCGCCCGCGCCCGCGGCGCAACCACCCCAGCCAGCAACGCCGCCGGCGACCGCCGCCCAACCCAAGCCGCGGCCGATGGCGCCGCCGCTGCTGCCCGAGCCAAGCCTGCTGGACGAGATCCTCGACAATCCGATCGCGCTCGCCGGACTGGGAGGCGTCGTGTTGCTGCTCGGGGGCTACGGCGCCTGGGCATGGCAGCGTAAAAAAAAATCCGTAAGTAAGTTCCAGGACAGCGTCCTCGAGCTGGGGTCGATCGAGCCCGCGCTGGCCGGGTCGGCGGCGGGTACGGCCGCGCGAGCCGCACCGACAAGCATCGCACCGTCCTCGGTCAGCCAGGCGCCCATGGCCGGCATGGATGCCGACGATGTCGACCCGATCGCCGAGGCCGACGTCTACATGGCGTATGGCCGCGACGCGCAGGCTGAAGAAATCCTGAAGGAAGCGATGCAGCGCGACCCGAACCGCGTCCCGGTGTTGGCGAAGCTGCTGGAGATCTACGCCAATCGGCGCGACCCGCAGTCGTTCGAGCCGATCGCGCTCAAGCTGAAGGGCGTGACGCGCGGTACTGGACCCGATTGGGACAAGGCGACGGCCCTCGGCCGGTCGTTGGATCCGGGCAACGGCCTTTATGGCGGCACCGGAGGCGCGGCGCCTGTCGCCGCTGCGGCGCCGGTAGCGGCGGCGGCGCCCTCGGTGGACTTCGATATCGGCGGCGGCAGCGCAGGCCAGCCTGCGCCGGAGCCGACGCCCTCGCTCGATCTGGATCTCGGCAGTGCGACGGGATCCCAGGAAAGGACCGATTTCGCCCCCAGCGGCACCCTGGTCCTGGATTCGCAGGAATCGAAGGCGGCAGCGAGCGGCCTGGATTTCGACCTGGGTGGCGGCGCCGACAAGCCTGCCGACACCAGCGGCGGCATCGATTTCCAGCTACCCGGCGCGGCGCCGGAGCCCACACCTGCGCCCACCCCATCGGCATCAGGGAGCGGGGGTCTGGACTTCGATCTGAACCTGGGCGGCAGTGGCGCGCATGATTCGGCACCAGCGGCGGCGCCGGCCATGGATCTGTCGGCGATCAGCCTGGACCTCGGCACGCCGGGCGAAGGCGCGACGTCGGGCGA
The DNA here is from genome assembly GCA_039934435.1 of Burkholderiales bacterium. Classification (GTDB taxonomy): domain Bacteria; phylum Pseudomonadota; class Gammaproteobacteria; order Burkholderiales; family SG8-39; genus JAABQT01. The sequence continues at coordinate 1,935 of JBDTMD010000019.1, read as the reverse complement.
TGCGCAGGCAGACCCGAAGTGGCAGGAGATTGCGACCAAGCTCGACCTGGCGAAGGCGTACGAAGAGATGGGCGACAAGGACGGTGCGCGCGAACTGCTCAACGAGGTGCTGCGCGAAGGCGACTCGGCGCAGCAGGGGCAGGCCAACCAGTTGCTCGCAAAGCTGGGCTGACGAGCGCGCCAATTTTCCCCGGCGCCACGACACCGGGCGCCGGCCTCATTTCCCGCGCATGAGATTCGCGCTCGCACTGGAATACGACGGCAGCCGCTTCCTCGGCTGGCAGACGCAGCCGGGCGGCGGCACCGTGCAGGACACCCTGCAGTGCGCGCTTTCGACCATCGCCGGCGAGTCCGTGCAGGTGAGCTGTGCCGGCCGCACCGATCGCGGCGTGCATGCCCGCGAGCAGGTCGTGCACTTCGACACCGACGCGCCGCGCCCGGAAAGCGCGTGGGTGCGCGGGGTGAACGCGCTCCTGCCGGAATCGATGGCGGTACAGTGGGCGCTGGCGGTGGCCGGCGATTTTCACGCGCGCTATTGCGCGCTCGCACGAACTTACCGCTACGTGCTGCTCAACCGGCCGGTGCGGCCGGCACTGGCGGCGCGCCATGCCGGCTGGTGCCACGCGCCGCTCGATGTCGAGGCCATGCGCGCAGCCGCCCGGCAACTCATTGGCGAGCACGACTACTCCGCGTTCCGCTCTTCCGAATGCCAGGCGAAATCGCCGGTGCGCACGCTGCACGCGCTGGACGTGCAGGGACGTGGCGAGCGCATCGATTTTGTCCTGCGCGCCAATGCGTTCCTGCACCACATGGTGCGCAACATCGTCGGCACGCTGATCTATGTCGGCAACCACCGGCACGCGCCGCAGTGGGCCGGCGAAGTGCTGGCAGCGCGCGATCGCGGCCGCGCCGCGCCGACATTCGCCGCCGAGGGCCTGTACCTGGAGCGGGTGGAATACGCGCCGCACTGGGGATTGCCGGCTTTGGAGCGGGGCATGCTCAGCGTCCCCGTTCTGCCATGAGGACCCGCGTCAAGATTTGCGGCATTACGCGGCCCGAACACGCGGTGGCGGCGGCCGCAGCCGGCGCCGACGCCATCGGCCTGGTGTTCTATCCGCCCAGTCCCCGGTTCCTGAGCGTTGAGCGCGCGCGCGAGATTGCCGGCGCGCTGCCGCCATTCGTGCAGACCGTCGCCCTGTTCGTCAATGCAGACGCCGCACAGGTGGCGCAGGTGCTCGGCCGCGTGCATCCGTCGATGCTGCAGTTCCACGGCGAGGAAACGCCGCAGTTCTGCGGCCAGTTCGGCTTGCCGTACATCAAGGCGTGCCGCGTGTCGCCGGGTATCGATTTGCTAGAATACCTGCAGCCATTTTCAGCGGCGCGCGGCTGGTTGCTCGATGCGCACGTCGAGGAGTACGGCGGCGTTGGCGCGAGCTTCGACTGGACGCTGGTGCCGGCGAGACTGGAGCGGCCGCTGGTGCTGTCGGGCGGCCTGACGCGGGACAACATCGCCGCGGCCGTGCGCGGCGTCAGGCCATGGGCGGTGGACGTGTCCAGCGGCGTGGAGTCGGCCAAAGGCATCAAGGACGCTGCGCGCATGGCAGCGTTCATCGCAGAGGTCAGAAATGCAGATGCATGACTTGCCCGACGCGCGCGGGCACTTCGGCCCCTATGGCGGCGTGTTCGTCGCCGAGACGCTGACGCACGCGCTCGACGAGCTGCTCGCAGCCTACCTGGCGGCGCGCAGCGATCCGGCGTTCGCGGCGGAGTTCCAGCACGATCTCAAGCATTACGTCGGCCGGCCGAGTCCGGTGTACCACGCCCGGCGCTGGTCGGAGATGCTCGGCGGCGCGCAGATCTACCTCAAGCGCGAGGACCTCAATCACACCGGCGCGCACAAGATCAACAACACCATCGGCCAGGCGCTGCTCGCGC
>JBDTMD010000018.1:0-10659 GCA_039934435.1 Burkholderiales bacterium | reverse complement strand
CTGGACACCGGACTCACCGGCAACCTGCTTGGCGGCGGCAGTACTTTCGTCCTCGCCTCGGTGAGCGGACAGCCGATCAAGATCGGCGTCGGATTGCGAAAGGGCGGCAGCTTCGGCAATGCCAGCCTCGGCGGTACTTACACCGTGTCGCTCTTTTATGTCGACCCCGCGATCGGGCCCGCGGACACGCTCGCCATCGACGTTCCCGCCACGCCGTATGCCGGCACGCTCGCCGTGCCGTTTCCAGGGCGCGCGTTCAGCACCGAACTGCAAACGGTGACCTTCAACGGCGTGGGCGGCTACGTATGGTCGGGAACCCGGAACCGCGGTGGCATCGAGAGCCCGGTATCCGGCAGCGGGACCTACGCCGTCGCCGCTGATGGGGCGCTGACACTGAGCAGCGGGCTTGCCGGGAATGTGCTCGCTGGCGGCAGCACGTTCGTGATGGCCTCGCCCGGCGGCCCGCGCATGAGCATCGGCGTAGGCATCCTGCGGTAGCCGGCAGCGCTGCCATGGCGAGAGGTGCATTGGCCATCCTGGGCCTTTCGGTCATTCCGATCGTTTTCGTGGCTGACGAAACCACCTTCTCTTGCCTGTTCGAGCGCGCACCGCAGGACTGCGGATTCAGGGAACAGGCGAAAGTGCCGGGCCGCGCGTCGCTGGTGCAAGTGGCCGGCATGCGCGGCGTTCGACTGCAGACCCGGCCCGGCGACGACCACGTTTATGGAAGTCGCGCAGCCGAGCGCAACGATCTCGCGCTATCGCAGCGGGCGAGCGACTGCTACGAGGGCCGCGAGCACTGGTGGGCGCATTCAGTGCTGTTTCCCGACGACTATGTCGCCCCGCCCGAAAGCACGGCCACGACGTGGAACTTCGGCGCAGTCGCCGATTTCCACAACAGCGGGCCCGGCGCGGGACAGGCCAATTTCCAGGTGACCGCGATGCCCGCCACCGCAATCACCCGAGACCGTCCGACCGGCCTCAATTTCCAGATCAACCATGGCGTTCAGAGCAGCCCGATCCGGTACGACGCCCCCATAGGCCCGGTAGTGAAGAACGTGTGGTACAGCTTTGTCTACCATGTGAAGTGGACATCGGGCACCGACGGTTTCTTCGACGCATGGGTCAACGGCGTGCGCAAGATGGCTTACCGTGGGCCCACGCTGTATTCTGGCCAGGGCTGCTATCTCAAGCTCGCCAACTATCACACGGCATTCGGAAAACCCACATCGGTGATTCACGCCCGCGTGATCCGCGGCGACTCGCCGCGCGCCGTTTCCGCGGGGCCGTTGGAAGGGGTTTTTCCCTGAAAGCGCCTGTTGCTACTTGAAGCGCAAGCCCGCGCCTTTGCCGCTGAAGGAAAGGATGTGAAACCCCGGATCGAGCACGACGTCCGCGTCGTCGGGGATATCCGCATGGACGACGGCGTTGGCGCCAACCTGCACGTTGTTCCCCACGAAAATCCTGCCGAAGATTCGAGCACCGGGTGCGATGTAGACGTTGTCGCCAATCGTCGGCGCCCCGCGTTTCGCTCCCGTCCCGGCAACGCCAATGGTCACGTTCTGGGAAAGGTTGCAGTTGCTCCCGATCCGGGCATCACGGGATATGGTGATGCCCCCGAAATGGCCGATGTACAAGCCGGGGCCGATTCGTGCCGCCCGCGGCAGCTCGATTCCCCAGCAGATATGTATCGACAATTGCAGCAGCAGGAAAACGGGCTCGAGGAACAGGCGTACCAGGACGGGTTGTCCGCCGAGCCATTGGCCCAGCCGGTATACGGCCACCGTCTGCACGCCGGGCGAGCGGGCGCAGTGGAGGACCTTCATGGCCCGATTGCCTTCGAGGTAATCATAGGTGCGCCGGACATCGGCGCGCAGGGCCCCGAGCGGTGAAGGTTGCCGATCCGGTCCGGCCCGGCCGGCGATTCCCGGATCAACCAGCGACGGCACTTGCTCGCCTGCCCTGGAATGCCGCTCTCCGGTGATGCCAGGCGTCGCGCAGCGGCAGGTAGATCCGGCCCCGCAGCGTCAGCGGGACCGTGCAGTCGAAAGTACGCGACTCTCGCCCGCCGAAGAAGCGCTTGAAATCGTTGACGCCGGCGCGTCCCGGCACGGATTCCTCCTGGAACAGACCGCCCCAGTCGTAGCGTTCGATGCCCAGTTCGCGAAGTCGCAACATGTCCTTCCAGTGCAGCCAGCAGTTGGCCCGGCTCACGAGCGCGCGGTAGTCGGCCTCCCGGCCGCGGAACAGCGAGCCCGTGTAATGTAGCCAGGTGGTCTTGCCGGCGATACCGTAGGCATGCCACACCAGCGTCTCGCCCTGCCGGGAAACCCTGGTGAGCACGAGCTGGCCAGCCTCGCAGGCGGCGCGCAGCCATTGCGGGTCGCAGGGCTCATGCGCTTTCTGCCGCGCGAAGGAGTCGAAGAACGCGCGGAACTCCTCCAGGCGTCCCGCCGGCTCGGCGATGAACTCCGCTTCGAGGCCGTCTTTGGTGTCCGCGCGCCTGACCTTGTATCGGCAACTCTTGTCGAACGCGCTTTCCACCGCAGCTGCGTCGACGGTAAGGTCGGACACCAGCGACAGGAACGGGGTGCAGCGCACATCGCGGATCGGGGCCTGCCGGCAGCGATAGCGCGCGATGTCCACGCCGGGATCCCGCGGCAGTTCCTCCTCGAACCACAGCTCGCCGTAGGTCGCGCCCCGGCCCTCGAGGCGGATCATGCGGCGAGCACCTGTCGTTCGCCGACCCAGTGGTCGTGGAACTCCGCGAGCGTCATGCCGCGGCACCAGGTCGACAGCCCCTCCATCAGCATCTCCAGGCTCGCGTACAGGCGGTCGATATCCAGGGCGCTGCGGAAGCTCGGGCTGCCGCCCGGCATGAGCTCCGAGGAATGCACCATGAACTCCATATGCGGCGGTCGTTCAACGCGCGCTTGGCCAGCCAGTTGCAGCAGGGCACCGAGGTGGTTGCTTTCCAGCAGCGCAGCCGGGCAAAGCCAGCGGCGTGCCGGCGAGATTTTTCGGGCAATGCGGCGCAAACCGGGCGCTTGATATATCCAGGGCGAAGCGCGCAGCAGCTTGCTTGGCAGGACCGTCATCGGAACCTCGAGCAGCCCTGTGCTCGAGGGCATCGAAATATCCCTGGGATTGAGGAGATAGGGACAATCCGGGAACGACGTGTAATCCGAGCCGCCGTTCCCGGCCGGATCGCCCGGAGTTGCGCGCCAGTCGACGCCCGGGGTCACCGAGCAGTCCACGAGGTATCCCTCGTCGAGCAGCATGGCAGCGTACCGGCCATCGAACGCCCAGCGCCCGGCGCGGTGACTGACCATCTTGCGCTCGAACCGGTCTTCGAGCAGGGCGGTCATGGCGCGGATCTTGTCCTTCATCACCCGGTCCGGGTACTCGATCAGGAAAGGCTGGTGGAAATAGTCGTCGCCGGTCAGCGCTTCGAGCGGCGGCGAATTCCACGCGTGCAGGTGCATGCCGATCTCGCCGGCGCCGCGCCGGATGACGTCGCGCCCGAATTCGACGAACGCATCGCAGTTCGCCATCTCATGGTTGGCGAGGTACACCGGCTTGAGGCGAAAGCGCTCGCACAGCAACTGGAAGCGCGGCAGGCAGGCCGCGTTGCGCACGGTGATGTCGCGCGGCTTCGCCCAGAGATTGTCGCCCTCGGTATCGACCGTGACGATGAACGGGGTTTCAGGCATGGGGTGCTTCGCTAGACGGCATGGCATCGAGTCCGCGCCTGCCCACGTCCAATACCCTGGAGAAGGTGTCGAGGTAGGCCGGCAGGATCCTGTCCTCGCCGAACTCGCGGGCCATGAAGCGCCGGCAGCGATCGCTCGCCGCTTGCCAGGTCTGCCGAGAGCCCAGGAGCGTGGCGATGGCGCCGGCGAACTGGTCCGACGCGCGCGCGGCGATGCCAAGCCCCTCGCGCTCGATCACGCGATCCGGATCGATCAGTGTCACGACGGGCACACCCCGTATCCAGGCTTGCAGGTAGGTGTTCGGGAAGCCTTCCACGTCGGACGTGTTGAGCAGCAGCTTCGCCCGCCCGACCAGGTCATTGGCGGCCATGTACGACAGGGGACCGTGAAAGGTCAGATTGGCACATGCCGCCTGTGCGTCCCGCATGCGCGCATAGAGCGCTTCCTCGCCCGGCACTGCGCCTCCCACTACGTGGAAGGCAACGTGCGGAAATCGCGCCGCAAGCCAGAGTACGCGGTCCGGTCTCTTCACGCGATAGATGTTTCCGACCCACAACACGTCGAAGTCGTGCGTGGGGACGGTCAGCGGCGGCTCGACCAACATGCCCGCAATCCGGCTCGCCAATCCGTAGCTGCGCATCAGTGACTTGGCTTGGGAGGCGCTTTGCACCAGGATGGCGTCCGCCCGCCGCAGGCCATACGCATAGAGCGTGCGATCGCGGGCGTACCGCACCAGCAGGCGGGACTTGTCGCAGTCCGCGTCGCTCGCGCTGCGAAATACGAAGCGCTTGCCGAAGTGGCGGCAGAACAGCGCCAGCAGGCCGACTTCCATCCCGGCGCAGCTCGTATAGTAGACATCGGCATTGGCGCGCGCCAGCGCCGACCACAATCCGCTCCAGCGCGGATGAATGAAGCGCAGCACCGGCACGCCGGCGTCCGGGCGATAGGCCTTGAAGGTTCGCAGCTTGCCGTATAGCGCGCCATCGGCCTGGCCGTAGTCGGCGACCACCATGCTCACGTCGTGGCCCCGGCGCGCGAGCGCCCAGGCGAGCAGCGTCTGCTGCACCGGCTCGCCGCCGACCAGGCGGTCCTCGAACTCGGGCGCCAGCACCGAAAGATTGTGCAGGCCGAGCAGGCAGATTTTCATTGCCTCATCGATCCGCGCATTGCCTGAACAGCGCCGCAATGGCGCTCGCATCAGGCTCCATCAGCAGGCGATCGGGGTCGCAGCTATCCGGCCCGACGCACAGCTCGGCCTGCGGCAGCGCCGATTGCCAGCGCAGAGGTCCGGCAACCGAATGCAGCCACGCCCTGTTGGGCAGGATCAGGGCCACGCGGCCGGCATATCCGGAGGGCGTGTAGTGGCACACTGCGGCGACCGTGGCGCGTGATACCGCGGTGCGCCGCACCAGTACCGGATCCGTGGACTCGGCGCGAGCGGCGTGACCGCGCGCCTTGTGCCGGCGACGCATTGCGGCGATGTAATCGCGGGCCTGCGCGAAGGACAGCGACGTCAGCGCGCGCACATGCTTGCCGAGGCGTGCCACCTGCTGCGTGATCGCCTCCCTGAATAGAGACGCAAAGCCGTAGTAGGCGGGATAAGGACAGGCGAGCAGGGCGAGCAGCGGGATGTCCGCGCCGCGATTGCGCAGTTGCTTCGCCAATTCAAAGGCGATGGCGCCGCCGGCGCAATGGCCGGCGATGATATAGGGCCCCTTGGGCTGGAAGCTCTGGATCTGCGCCGCGAAATAGGCGGCGAGGTCCTCGACGCGGGCGAGCGGCCGGCTTTCGCCGTCGAGCCCGGGCGGCTCGAGCCCGAAGAACGGCTGATCGGCGCCCAGGCGCCGGGCAAAGGCGCGGTAACCGAAGACATCGCCGTAGTGCCCGGGGACCGCAAAAACGGGCGTGCGATCGCCGTGCGGCTGCAGCGGAACGACCGAGCGCGGCTGCTGCGCAACCGCTTCGGCATTGCGCAACAGGGCGAGGATCTCGCCCTTGCGCTGCTGCAGCTCGTCGCGCAAGCCCGGCGTGAGTACGCCGGCGGGGGCCTTGCAGCGCAGGCGGTCGCCGTCGACCCAGAGCTGGATGTCGCGGCTGTAGAGGTCGGCAAGAAAGGGTTGCAGGTTCACAGCTCGATCTCTTCACGGCTGCCGCTGTCTTCGGCCGCCGCCTTCGACTGCGTAAGCCACGACAGGCCGTCGATCACCCGGGCGAGCCCCGCCACCGTGGGCGTCTCGAGAAAGTTGCGCAGCGACAGATTCGACGCGAAGCGCTCGCGGATGCGCGCCACCGCCCGGATGGCGAGCAGGGAATGTCCGCCAAGGTCGAAGAAATCCTCGTCAAGGCCGACTTGCTCCAGCTTCAGCAGGTCGGCCCAGATCGCGGCCAGCGCCTTTTCGGTGGCGGAACGCGGCGCGAGCTCGGCCGGCACCGGGCGCGGCTTGTCGAAGGCAAAGGCCGGAAACGCGTGGCGATCGATCTTGCCGTTGGCCGTCAACGGAAACTTGTCCATGAGGACGAACGCCGACGGCATCATGTACTTGGGCAGGCGCTGCGTGAGGTGCTGGCGCAGGACCGCGGGCGCAAGAATCGTGTCGCTCGTGGCAGGCAGCCGGCGCAGGTGCGCGCCTGGCGCCTGTTGCCGTATCAGCCGGCTGCGCGCCGAGGGCCGGATCGCATACACGTAGCACAGCGCGGTGTCTTTCAGCAGCGCATCCTGCTCGACGAGGTATTCGAAGCCGTGCTGCAGCAGCAGAGCGGTGATGGGTGTGAGGTTGGCCTGCTGGTCGACCTCGATGACCATCTGCCGGATCCTGGGCCAGTCCGCGGCGCTGATGCCCAGCAGCACGTCGAGCTCGCTCTTTTCGACGTTGATCTTGAGCAGGTCGATGCGTTCGACGCCTTCCTGCGCCAGGACGCTGGACAAGGTGCGCAGCTGCGCGCTGACAACCTTGCTCTGCAGCCGTTCGTCGCGCAATGCGGCGACGTCGGCCTCCGGCAGTGCGCCGCGCGGCAGGTCCGGCTGCTGATTCAACACGAAGGTCTTGACCACCTCGCGTTCGACCGCGGCGTCGGCGTAGAAGCCGGAGAGCAGCGACAGTCCGCGAAAGAAGGTGAGATCCGCCGCCTTGTTCTCGTGCGACAGGCCGAGCGGCAGGCATTTCACCGCGGCGCCCCAGGCGTCGGCATTGGTCCTGAGGCACGCAAATGCGGCCGGGTTCGGCTCGAAGGCGAGCAGGCGCAGGTCGCGCGCCAGGCGGCTGGCGAACACGGTGAACAGGCCGATGTTGGCGCCCGCGTCGACGACGCAGTCGCCGTCGTCGATCGATATGCCGTGCCGCAGGTACGCCTGCAGGACGAAGATCTCGTGATAGATGTAGTCGGTCTCGTTGCGATTCAGGTGCGCGACCGGCGAGCCGTCGGGCAGCAGGTGGACGAGGTCGTTCGCCCACAGCGGCTGATCGGGTCGGTTCGGCACGACGTAGGCCACCAGTTGCTGCGGTCCGGCCCCGTCCGCGCCCGCCAGCACCACGGCATGGCGCACGCCGCTGTGCTCGCGCAGGGCGCCTTCGATCTCTCCCAGCTCGACGCGATTGCCGTTCACCTTGATCTGGTCGTCGATGCGCCCGCAGAACTCGATGTTGCCGTCGGCCAGGCGGCGCGCCAGGTCGCCCGTGCGATACATGCGCGCGCCGGTCCTGGCGGGCGGCGGTTCAGCGACGAACTTTTCGGCGTCCAGCTCGGGGCGATTCAGGTAGCCGCGCGCCACGCCGCTGCCGCCAATGCACAGTTCGCCCCGCTCGCCGGCGGGCGCGGGTTGCCCGCCCGCATCCAGAATGTGGACGCGGCAATGCGGCAGGGGCCGGCCCAGCAGCAGCGTGCCGGATTGCGTTGCCGGGAGCTTGGCGCCGACCGGATAGGTCAGCACGCCGACGGTGGTTTCGGTGGGACCGTAGTGATTGTGGATCGCGCACCGCGGCGCCAGGGCGCGCAGCCGCTCGACCCAGTCGAGCCGCGAGGCCTCGCCGCCGAGCACCAGGCAGCGCGCGGGCATGACGCGTTCGGGATGCGATCCGGTCTGCAATGCGGCCAGGTGCGACGGCACGATCTTCAGGACGTCGATGCGCTCGCGACCGAAGTATTCGGCGAGCAATTCCTGGTCCTCGGCCCGCTCCTGCGAAATGACATGCAGGCAGCCGCCCGTCGCCAGCGCCGGGAAGATCACCGTGTTGCCCAGATCGGCGGCGATGGTCGAGACCGTCGCATGCTGCATGCCGGCCTCGAATTGCAGCCGCTCGGCCACGCCCAGCACGTAATCGACGATGCTGCGGTGCTCGATGCACACGCCCTTGGGGCGGCCGGTCGAGCCGGACGTGTAGATCACGTAGGCGAGGTTGCCCGGATGGAAACGGACCGCATCCGGCGCCGGATGCGGCGCCGCGCTCCAGTCGAGCCGGTCCAGGCAAAGGGCGCGTAAGCTCCCGGTCGGCAGCGCCGGCAGGAACGCCGATTGCGTGACCACCAGCGAGACGCCGGCGTCCGCGAGCATGAACGCGATCCGTGCCGGAGGAAATGCCGGATCGATGGGCAGGTAGGCCGCGCCTGCCTTGAGGATGCCCAGGATTCCCACGATCGTCTCCAGCGAGCGATCGATCAGCAGCGCGACGATCACGTCGGGGCCGGCGCCCATGCGCCGCAGGCGATGCGCGAGCCGCTCGGCGCGTTCGGACAACTCGCGGTAGCTGAGGCTTTTCTCCTCGCAGACGAGCGCGCGCGCGTCGGGCGTGCGCGCGGCCTGCTGCTCGAACAGGTCGTACAGGCACAGGCCCTTGCCGGTGCGCGCGACGATCGAGCTTACAGCGACCACGCGATCAGCTCCTTCATGATTTCGTTCGTACCGGCGTAGATGCGGTGCGCACGGCTGTCGGCCCACATGCGGGCGATGGGGTACTCCATCATCACGCCGTAGCCGCCGTGCAGCTGGACGCACTCATCGACGATGCGGCATTCGCTGTCGGTAAGCCAGTACTTGGCCATGGCGGCGGTCACCTCGTCGAGCTCGCCGGCCACGAAGCGTTCGATGCAATGGTCCAGGAACACGCGGCCGACGCGCGCTTCGGTCGTGCATTGGGCGAGCTGGAAGCGCGTGTTCTGGAAATCGATCAGCGGCTTGCCGAAGGCGGTGCGCTGCTTCACGTACTGCGCGGTGAGGGCGAGCGCGCGCTCCATCGCGGCGACGGCGCTGACGCCGACCGTGAGGCGCTCGCGGGGCAGCTGCTCCATCATCTGCGTGAAGCCCTTGCCTTCGCCCGCGCCGAGCAGGTTCGATGCCGGCACGCGCGCCTCGGCGAAGAACAGCTCGCACGTGTCCTGGGCGTGCATGCCGACTTTCTCGAGCGCCTGGCCCGCCTGATAGCCGGCCAGGCCGTGCGTCTCGAGCATGAGGAGCGAGATGTCGCGCCAGCTTTTCGTCGCGCCGGTGCGTACGGCGAGACAGACGAGGCCGGCGTGCCGTCCGTTCGTGACGAACGTTTTCGAGCCGCTGACCACGTAGTGCCCGCCGTCGCGGTGGGCGGTGGTCTTGATGCCCTGCAGGTCGGAGCCGGCGCCGGGCTCGGTCATGGCGACCGCGCCGACCAGCTCGCCGCGCGCCATGCGCGGCAACCAGTTCTGCCTTTGCGCCTCGCTGCCGTAGGCGAGGATGTAGTGCGCGACGATGCCCTGGATGCTGGCGCCGAAATTGATTCCGGCCTGCGCGAGTTCCTCCAGCACCACGGACTCGTGGGCGAAGGTGCCGCCGCCGCCGCCGTATTCCTGCGGCACGTCGGGGAGCAGCAGGCCGATGCCGCCCGCCTTGGTCCAGGCTTCGGCATCGGGCTGGCGCTCGGTGCACCAGCGGGCATGGTGCGGCGCGAACTCGCTGCCGATGAATTTGCGCGCCGTGTCGCGGAACTGGCGCACGTCATCGTTGGTCCACGGGCATGGGTAGGCGGGTGAGGACACGATGTTCTAGCGCTCTCCGTTGCCGCTGCGCTCGACGGCGACTGCGGCGGCATAGCCCGGCAGCGGTGAAAAGCTGTGCAGGCGCCACGCCGAAACGCCGGCCTCGTGCGCGGGCGCGGCAGCGACATTATCGAGGGACACCTGCAGGCTCGCGCCGCGCGCCTTGAGGCGGGCTTCCTTGCGCGTCCAGCAGGTGAAGAAACCCAGCTTCCGGTCGGGTGGTGCGAGCGATGCGTACGCCTGGAGTTCGGCGCGCGAGAAAAACTGCCGCGCCAAGGCGTCGGTGTCGGGCAGCGGCTCCAGCGCTTCGACGTCGATGCCGACCTCGTGGCCGCGGCAGAACGCGAACAGCGCCAGCTCCCCGGAATGCGAGGCGTTGAAGCGCCAGTCCCCGGCTGCGGTGCGGGCGGCGAGGAAAGGTTTGCCGTACATTCCGTAGGACAGTTCGATTGCGCGCGGGTGCGTGCCCAGCCGCGCCGCCAGCAACTGACGCAGGCGGGCGTGCGCGACGACGTAGCGCCGGCGGTCGCGTGCCAGACGAAAACGTCCGGCGCGCCGGCGTTCTTCGTTGCCGAGCCAGCCGGCAAGGCGATCGACCGCGTTCGCTTCCAGGTCGAGGCGGCACGCGACGATCCTGACGAATGGACGACGCTTGAGCGGAGTTCGCAATTGCATCCTGCGAATCTACGCGCCGCAGTGATCACACCATGCTGCAGCGGTGCGCTGCAGCATGGTCCAAACGGCTTACCGTGAAGCGGCGCCGCTCAGGGCTGCGGCGCCTGGTCCATTCGGACTACGCGCGCCGCACCGGCGGTCGCATCTTGCGCAGCCGGTGCGGCGTATGCGGACCGATTTTCGGATCTGCGCGCCTACAGCAGCGGCGTGTTGCTGCGGATCACGTGGGCGTGAATGATCGACGAGGGCTGGCCGTGCGGCGTGTGGT
>JBDTMD010000017.1:0-10680 GCA_039934435.1 Burkholderiales bacterium | reverse complement strand
GTGATCGAGGCGGGCGATCTGCCGGCGGAATTCCGCGAAACCGGCGCGGCGGCGGCGGCGAGCGACTGGGTGGCCGCGCTCGAGCAGGAAGCCGAGCGGCGCCTGGCGCGCGGCGAAACCGGGATTCTCGAGGCGCTCGGCCGGCAGTTCGAGCGCAGCCTGATTCAGCGCGCGCTCGCGCGCACCGGCGGGCGGCGCATCGAGGCGGCGAACCTCCTCGGCATGGGCCGCAACACGATCACGCGCAAGATCCACGAGCTCGGCATCGAGGGCGGTGCCGAAGAGGAGAAATAGCCTACTTCTTCCTGCGGTTCTCCACGAGCTTGGCGTCGACCAGCGCCACGACCTCGTCGAGCACGGCCGAGCGCATGTCTTTTTGCGCCGCGATCGCCTGCACCAGGCGGTCGACGCGCTCGATGTAGGGCGCGCCAGCGTACAGCGCGCGCGCCGCCGACGACGGGCCGGTGAGGCCGTTCGCCGCCGCCGCGTACTTCTCGAACGGCACCAGGTCCTTGGCGTCGGCGCCGAGCGCTTTGCACAGATCGACCACCCAGTTGAACATCGAGCGCGAGGCCTCGAGATCGGTGTGCACGGCGTCCTTGATCGAGCGGATGCCCTGCCGGGTCACGCAACGGTAGTTGCCCGCCAACAGCATCGCCCACTTGGCGAGCGGCACGAAAACCGAGTCGTGCACCTTGAGTTTCACCGGCAGCTCGATCTTGCCGGCGCCGGTGTCGAAGCGCGCGGCCTCGATGTCCGCCTCGAGGCGGCGCAGGATCGCGGTGTGCTGATCGGAAGGGAAGCGCGCCGACTTGAAGTTGGTCGGCAGCCGCACCTGTAGCACGTTCACTTTCTCCTCGGGCGGACGGGAGGCCTGCGGATCCGGGCTGCACAGCGTCATGAATGCCGGGTCGAAACTGTCCCACACCGTGGCATCGGCATAGCAGTCGCGGCATGCCGCCGCATCGACGCCCGGGATCCGCGCCAGGTAAGGCAGCGGCGGCATGTTCATGATCGACATGCAGGGCACCTTCGCCTTCGCCACCGCGTCGAGCAGCTCGCGCACGCCGCTCGAGCGGTACTGGGGCTCCTGCATCGCGAGCGCCACCAGGTCGTAGTCCGCCGGCTTGATGCCGGCAGGGCCGCCCGCCGAGAGTTTTCCGGGCAGTTTGCGGGAGTCGACCTCCACCAGATCGTCGCGACCTTTGACCGGCATGCGCACGCGTGCGCCTTCGTGGTTGATCAGGTCGGCTTCGGCCGGCAGGCAGACGAGACGCGCGGTGTGTCCGGCCAGGCACAGCTTGGTCGCCAGCAGCGATCCGTAGGATGCGCCCAGGATCAGGATCTTGTAAGGAACGCTCATGACAGGACTCCGGTTCGGCTGCATTTCAGCATATGAAATCTGAACCCACCAATCAAAAACAGTACACGTATCTGTTTGATTTATCATGTTGCACCGCGGCATCGCACTTTATAAAATTCGACCGTCCAAATGCTAAATCCAGTCACCAAAGGTATCGAAGTCCGCGGATCGAGCTCGGCTACCTTCGCGCAGATCCTGACGCCCGAGGCGCTGGCGTTCATCGCCGCCTTGCACCGGCAGTTCGAGCCGCGCCGCCAGGAGTTGCTCGCCAGGCGCGCCGCGCGGCAGAAGGAATTCGATGCCGGCAAGCTGCCCGATTTTCTTGCCGAGACGAAAAAGATTCGCGAGTCCGACTGGAAGATCGCGCCGCAACCGAAGGACCTGCTCGACCGGCGCGTCGAGATCACAGGGCCGACCGACCGCAAGATGGTGATCAATGCGTTGAATTGCGGTGCCTCGACATTTATGGCCGATTTCGAGGACGCCAACTGCCCGACCTGGTTCAACATGATCGACGGCCAGATCAATCTGCGCGATGCCGCGCGCCGCACGATCACCTTCGAGCAGGGCGACAAGAGTTATGCGCTGAACGACAGCATCGCCGTGCTCATCCCGCGCCCGCGCGGCTGGCACCTGAACGAGAAGCACCTCACCGTGGACGGCCAGCAGGTTGCGGGCGGCATCTTCGACTTCGCGCTGTTCTTTTTCCACAACGCCCGGGCGCTGCTCGAGCGCGGCAGCGGCCCCTATTTCTATCTGCCGAAGATGGAGTCGCACCTCGAGGCGCGGCTGTGGAACGACATCTTCAAGGCGGCGCAGGACGCGCTGCAGATGCCGCAGGGCAGCATCAAGGCCACCGTGCTGATCGAGACCATCCTCGCCGCCTTCGAGATGGACGAGATCCTGTACGAGCTGAGGGAGCACTCCGCGGGCCTCAACATCGGCCGCTGGGACTACATCTTTTCCTGCATCAAGAAATTCCGCGCCAACGACAAGTTCTGCCTCGCCGACCGGGCGCAGGTGACGATGACGGCGCCATTCCTGCGCGCCTACGCGCTGCTGCTGGTGAAAACCTGCCATCGGCGCGGCGCGCCGGCGATGGGCGGCATGGCGGCGCAGATCCCGATCAAGAACGATCCGGCGGCCAACGACTCGGCACTGCAGAAGGTGCGCGAGGACAAGCTGCGCGAGGTGACCGACGGTTGCGACGGCACCTGGGTCGCGCACCCGGGACTCGTGCCGATCGCGAAGGAAGTATTCGATCAGCACATGCCGGGCCCGAATCAGTACGGCAAGCAGCGCCCCGACGTCAACGTTTCGGCGAAGGAACTGCTCGATTTCCGTCCTGAGACGCCGATCACCGAGGCCGGCATGCGCAACAACATTTCGGTCGGCATCCAGTACCTCGGCGCCTGGCTCGGCGGTAACGGCTGCGTGCCGGTGTTCAACCTGATGGAGGACGCGGCCACCGCGGAGATCTCGCGCTCGCAGATCTGGCAGTGGATCCGCAGCGACAAGGGCAAGCTCGACGACGGCCGGCGCGTCACGAAAGCGTTGTTCCGCCAGTTGCTGGCGGACGAGCTGCCTAAAATCAAGGAGTACCTCGGCGACGAGACCTGGGCGGCCGGCAAATACGCCGAGGGCGCCAAGCTGTTCGAGAAAATCACCGCCGACGACACCTACGTCGAGTTCCTCACCCTGCCGGCCTACGACCAGATCGACTGATCAGTCGATGCGCCATTCGTGGGCGCATTTGCGGCAGCTCACGAACATGTAGTTGGGCGTGGCGCCGACGAGGCGGTATTTGCCAAAGGTGCCGCAGGCCCCGCAGGTCGAACGCTCGGCCAGATGCTGCGCCCGCAGCAGCATGCCCAAATAGCGCGCGAGCGTGTACCAGGCGATGCCGCCCGAAACGAACGCGACCACCAGCACCAGTACCGCCTGCATGCCGAAGGCATGCCAGGCGAGATCCTCCAGCAGGGCAAACATGCCGAATCCGCTGCACAGGCTCGCCACCAGCCAGCCATGGCTGGCGTAGAGCTGGCGTTCGTACCAGCGCCGGAAACCGAGCTTGCCGATGGAGCCGGCCGGATCCATGCCGGGCATTGTAAGTCCGCGCCGGGGCGCCTAGTCGAGCCGTAGCTCCACCAGCGCCGGCGCATGGTCCGAGGGGCGCTCGAGCTTGCGCGGCGCCTTGTCGATGGTGCTGGCCGCACAGGACTGCGCCAGCGGCGGCGACAGCAGGATGTGATCGATGCGCAGACCGGCATTGCGGCGAAACCCCAGCATGCGGTAGTCCCACCAGGAGAAGGTCTTTTCGGGCTGCTCGAACAGGCGGAAGCTGTCCTGCAGGTTCAGCGCGAGCAGCTCGCGCCAGGCCGCACGCTCGGGCGCGGAGACGTGCACGTGACCTTCCCAGGCGTTCGGGTCGTGCACATCGCGGTCTTCCGGTGCGACGTTGAAGTCGCCGGCAACCGCAAGGCGCGGGTGGCGGCCGAGTTCGGCGGCAAGGTGATTCCGGAGCGCGGCGAACCAGCGCAGCTTGTATTCGTACTTTTCCGAGCCGACCGCCTGCCCGTTCGGGCAGTAGACGCACACCACGCGCACGCCTTGCACAGTGGCGGCGATGACGCGCTTTTGTTCGTCGGCGAATCCGGGCAGGTCCAGCGCGATATCGGCGAGCGGCGCGCGTGCGAGGATGGCGACGCCGTTGTAGGTCTTCTGGCCGTTAACCGCGCAGGCGTAGCCCGCACCCTCGAGCGCCGCGAGCGGAAAGTTGACGTCCACGGACTTGAGTTCCTGCAGGCAGACGACGTCGGGTTGCGCGGCGACCAGCCAATCGAGCAGCTGCGGCAGCCGCACCTTGACGGAATTGACGTTCCACGTCGCGAGGCGCATCTGAGCTAAGCCCTGGGTTCACCAGATTGCGGCGTGATGATTATGAATCTTGCCAATCGCGCGAGCTTCTCACTTTCGCTGTTCGTTAGGCCACCAATGACGTTATCGGCAGCGTCCCTGCGGGATCCGTAGATTAGTGCGTGAGCAGGATTGGGTACGGCGCCAACAAATATTGGATCTCTTACCACTCGAAAACCCGCGGCTCTTACCTGCCCAACGTTTAATTGAACAACGTGAAAGTTGCCATTGGTCTCACGGTCACGCGTTTGCTCTGGCGTGGAGAGCGAACTTAGATCTACTGAAAGTGGCGCGTCGCGATTGTTCGGTTTCATCGCACCAGACATTGGTCGAAACCCTCCGCCATTTGCTTCCCGGACAACGTCCGAGGAAGGGTAAACGCGGTAGAGGAGTAGCTCCTCGTTTTGGATCGAAGCATCGTCGGCTGGCCGAAGATCTGCCATGGCCACCGACGCGATACCAATTTAGAGCGACGCTAGCCAATAAAAAAGTGCGGACAGTTCCATCTGTGGACCGTCTTCTTTTGGCATTCCATTTTCGACACGAAGTGCTTCGACCTGACAATCTGGCTCGATCGAAATTTCAAGCTCGCGATTGCCAATCGACCACTCTAGGTGGTATCCGCCCCCTGTGGACGGAATAATTCGCGGCGCGGGGAACAACCTACCGGGCACCATCATCAACAGTTCAATCGCCGTCTGACGCACCGCTAAGCTTGGCGTCTGGCTACCGTGGCTATCCCAGTTCGGCCCAAGCGCGCCAAATCCAATTACTTTCTGAATTGCCTCGCTCCTCCACTGCTCCATACCACCGACCACAGGGATGGCGTCATTTACCGTACTGCCCGGCAGGAAGCGCGAATGCGAATATGCCGGCAAGGTTACTTTGTTGGTAGCCGCATCTGCACTCATTGTTTTTCCCAGACTTTGTGAATCTCTGATGTCGTGAAATCGGCGAACCCTCTAACAACCCATTTCCTTCCTAGATCAAGCCACGCAAATACATCCTCGTCACTATGTGATTTAGGTGCTCCTCGCGCTGTCAGAGTCATCTGAAGGACCTCCTTGCCATCTCGTCCGCGTATGACCGGCGAGAACACCACGTGCAGACGTCCTGCGTCACCGTCGAAGCTGTAAGTCACTTGCATTCCAACCCGCTCAGGAGTTGGCAAAAACTTGTTCTTCGATTTCGGCGTCGCCAAGGACGCAATGACTCGATCCAACTCGCCGTAGCCATGCCACCCCTTGTCATACTCGATATTGTTAACGTACGTAACTTCACATTGATTGATCTTGGGGCGCTCTAGCTTCTCGTCCTTTAAGAAATCGCAGAAGCGTTTCCACTCCGTTTCGAGGGACGTCCGAAGAGAGGGATAGCGTGGATACTGCTCTGTTCCAGTGATCTTGCGCCAGTTGTGGACGAATCGATCTCGTTGCACTTGGATTAAGCGGGTGTGGCTCTGGTCCAAGTACCAGCACCGAAGGTCGGGTTCCCTCATGAACGCTACGCCCAATTGCCTTCCGGCGCCTGAAGTAGGCCCGAACTGTTCAGTGATATTGGCGATTGGTCCGTGCGTTTCTACATGCGGATACTGACCCCGTACCCTCTGCCAGTAGAGACCGAAGTGAGGAATATTGAACCCCGGGATCGGCGCAAATTGCAGCGAGAGCGCCGTTTCGTCTACCGGAGGCTGCGCGAAATCAGGGAGGCCGCTATTGGTCGCAGCGCTCGATGCCATTGAGGAAGGCTTCGAAGCCACGAATACTAGAGTGCGAAGAAGGTCATTGAACTTACAGAAGGAGAGCAGTTAAGCGTATTTCCTGAGGCTTGTGACCGCGCCGTAACCCAAGCCTACAGAGCCGCACAAAAAAGTCGGCGGCGAAGTAACTTGATTGTCATATCGAGGCCTGCTCGTGTCAACGGTATACAGCGTATTCATCAACCCCAAACGGGTGATCTTAAATATGACTGTGTTTCAATGAGGTAGGTTCACTCAGTGGGGTTGAGGGGTTGCGCTGTAAGCCGAATCCCTCATAGCGCTCGGGCGAGACTTAATCGGCAGAAACGCCGCGATGCAAGCGCTAGCGCGGCAAGTACGGTCCGGCCGCGGGTTCCTCGGCGGGCGGTGCGTTGCGCGCCGGCGCGGGCTTGGGCTCGGCCTGGCTGCGCGGCGGCAGAATGCCCGCGCGCGGGTAGCCGGCATTATCCAGCAGCGCATCGTAAGTGCCCTGCTCGAAGCCTTTTTGCACACTGCTGCCGACGATGACGGAGGGCACGGAAAGGCTGCCGACCGCCTTGCGCAGCTGATCGGTCTCCTTCTGGCCGATGACGCTGATCTCGCTGAAGGGCACGCCGCGCTGGTTGAGCAAGGCGCGCGCCGCGCCGCAGGGCGCGCATGCGGGCGCCGTGTAGAGCGTCACGGGGTAGCTCTTTGCGGCGAGCTGCACGGCGTATGGCAGGTTGACCGCGGCCGCAGCGGGCGTTGCATCGGCAGCGCGCTTGCGCACGTCCTTCGCCGAGGCCGGCGGCGGCGTATCGGTGACGTGCACGCGGCCCTGGTCGTCGGTCCAGCGGTACAGCTGTGCGCTGGCCGCGCACGCGGCGCCCAGCAGTACGGCAAAGATCACGGTGCGCATGCGCGATCCTCCAGTTATTCCTGCCGTTGCCCCTACGCGGCGATCATACCATTGTGGCGCAGCAGCGCTTCCACGCTCGGCTCGCGCCCGCGGAAGGCGCGGAAGGAATCTGCCGCCGGTCGGCTGCCGCCGACCGCGAGCACCTCGTCGCGAAAGCGCGCGCCGGTGGACGCATCGAGAACGTCGCTCGCCTCTTCGAACGCGCCATAGGCATCGGCCGACAGCACCTCGGCCCACTTGTAGCTGTAGTAGCCCGCGGCGTAGCCGCCGGCGAAAATGTGCGAGAAGCTGTTCGGAAAGCGGTTCCACTCCGGCGGCACCAGCACCGCGATGCGCGCCCGCACCTCGCTTAACAGGTCGAGGACCGTGCGCTGCGCCTCCGGCTCAAAATCCCAATGCAGGCGCATGTCGAACACGGCGAACTCGATCTGGCGCAGCATCGCGAGTCCGGATTGGAAATTCTTCGCCGCCAGCATCTTGTCGTAGAGCGCGCGCGGCAGCGGCGCGCCTGTATCGACGTGGCGCGTCATGTGGCGCAGCACGTCCCATTCCCAGCAGAAATTTTCCATGAACTGGCTGGGCAGCTCGACAGCGTCCCATTCAACGCCATTGATGCCGGAGACGCCGAGGTCGTCGATCCGGGTCAGCAGATGGTGCAGCCCGTGACCGAACTCGTGAAACAGCGTCAGCACTTCGTCGTGCGTGAACAGCGCCGGCTTGCCGCCGACCGGGCGCGAGAAGTTGCACACCAGGCGCGCGATCGGCGCCTGCACGCTGTCGCCCCGGCGCCGGCGCGAGACCGCGTCGTCCATCCAGGCGCCGCCGCGCTTGGTCTCGCGCGCGTACAGGTCCATGTAGAACTGGCCCACCAGGGCGCCGCGCGCGTCGCGCACGTCGAAAAAGCGCGCTTCGTCGTGCCAGAGCGGGGCGCTTGCCGGCGCAATGCGCACCCCGTACAGCGTCTGCACCAGCCGAAACAGTCCCGCCAGCACGGCGTCCTCGGGAAAATACTGTTTCACCTCCTGGTCGGAAAACGCGTAGCGTCGCTGGCGCAGCCGTTCCGAGGCGAACGACAGGTCCCAGGCCTCCAGGCGCGACAGGCGCAGCTCGTCGCGCGCGAACGCCTGCAATTCCTCCAGATCGCGCTCGGCATGCGGGCGCGCGCGCCGCGCCAGGTCCTCCAGGAACTCGATCACCTGCGCCGGCGACTCGGCCATCTTCGGCACCAGCGACAGCTCGGCGTAGCTCGGGTAGCCGAGCAGCCGCGCCGCCTCGCGCCTTAGCGGCAGGATGCGCGCGATGAGCGGCGTGTTGTCGAGCTCGGGCTTGCCGAATTCGGCAGCGCGCGTGGCGCTGGCGCGGTACATCGCTTCACGCAGCGTGCGGTCCTCCGCATACTGCATTACCGGCAGGTAGGAAGGCATGTGCAGCGTGAATTTCCAGCCAGGCGCGCCGTCCTGCTTCGCCGCCTGCAGCACGTCCGCAGGGATTCCGGCGAGGCGCGCTGCATCCTCGATGACGAGGGTGAAGGCGTTGGTGGCGTCGAGCAGGTTCTCGGAAAACTTCGCGCCCAGGCGTGCCAGCTCATCCTGGATCTGCGCGTAGCGCGGCTTCACTTGCGCCGCGAGCTCGGCGCCGCCGAGCCGAAAGTCGCGCAGCGCATTGTCGACGATGCGCTGCCGCGCGGGCGCCAGCGCGGCGTACGCAGGCGACTCGCGCAGCGCCCGGTATTTCGCGAACAGCGCCT
The DNA here is from genome assembly GCA_039934435.1 of Burkholderiales bacterium. GTDB lineage: Bacteria > Pseudomonadota > Gammaproteobacteria > Burkholderiales > SG8-39 > JAABQT01. The sequence continues at coordinate 2,018 of JBDTMD010000017.1, read as the reverse complement.
CGTTGTGGCCGAGCTCGGTCCAGAACTGCGTCAGCTTCGGCAGATTCTCGTTGTAGGCGGCGCGCAGTTCCGGGTTGTCGAGCACCGCATGCAGATGCGAAACCAGCCCCCAGGCGCGTCCCAGGCGCTCGCTCGCGTCCTCGAGCGGCTCGACGAACGTCTCCCACGCCAGCGGCGCCTGCTCGGCGCGCGCCGCTGCGGCGCGCGCCTCGGCGAGCAGCAGGTCGATGGCGGGGGCGACGTGCGCCGGCCGCACGTCCGCATAGCGCGGCAATCCGGAAAATTCGAGCAGCGGGTTATCAGGCAGTTTGTCCAAGGGCGATCTCCGTGGCGCGTATCGTGTTGGCGACCAGCATGGCGACGGTCATCGGCCCGACGCCGCCCGGCACCGGGGTGATCCAGCCGGCGCGTTGCGCGACCGCCGCGGTGTCGACGTCGCCGATCAGCTTGCCGTCCGCATCGCGGTGAATGCCCACATCGACGACGCAGGCTCCGGGCTTGACCATGTCGGCACGCACGAGGCGCGGCTCGCCCGCGGCCGCGACCAGCACCTCGGCCGCGCGCGCCAGCGCGGCCAGATCGCCGGTCTTGGAATGACAGATGGTGACGGTGGCATTCTTTTGCAAGAGCAGCAGCGCGAGCGGCTTGCCGACGATGCTCGAGCGGCCGATGACCACGGCATGCCGGCCGGCAAGGGGCACCGCCGCGTGCTCCAGCAGGCGCATGACGCCGGCCGGGGTGCACGGGACGAAGCGCGGCCGGCCCCGCAGCAGCAAGCCAAGATTGTGGGCGTGGAATCCGTCGACGTCCTTTTCCGGCGCGACCGCCGCCAGCACGCGTTCCGCATCGACGCCCTGCGGCAGCGGCAGCTGCACGAGGATGCCGTGCACTTGGGAGTCCGCATTCAGCGCGGCGATGCGCTCGAGGACCGCGCCCTCGGCGGCGTCGGCCGGCAGCTCGTGCAATTCGGAGCGCACGCCGGTCTCCTCGCAGGCGCGGACCTTGTTTCGCAGGTAGACATGCGAGGCGGGATTGCCGCCGACGACGATTGCCGCCAGGCCCGGCCGCGCGCCGCGCGCCGCGAGCGCCTCGACGGCCGGCTTGAGCGCGGCGCGCAGCTGGGCGGCAAGCGCCTTGCCGTCGATGATCTTCGCAGCCATGTGTTGCATAATACGATGTCCCGAAGCGCACCCCGAAGGCCACGAGCTGGAGGATTCCATGTCCGCCGTTCCCCAACAACCCGCCGCGAACGACAGCGACAGCCTAGAAACCCAGGAATGGCTCGATGCGCTCGAGACCGTCCTGGAGCGCGAGGGGCCCGAGCGCGCACATTTCCTGCTCGAGCGCCTGGTGGAGAAGGCGCGCACCAGCGGCGCCTACATTCCGTTCTCGCCCTACACGCCCTACGTCAACACCATTCCGCCGCACCTGGAAGAGCGCTCGCCGGGCGACCATGCGCTGGAAGAGCGCATCCGTTCGTACTGCCGCTGGAACGCGATGGTGATGGTGGCGAAGGCGAACAAGTCGGACGACGAGCTCGGCGGGCACATCGCCAGCTTCGCTTCGGTGGGGACGCTGTTCGGCATCGGCCAGAATCATTTCTGGCACGCGCCGCACGAGGGCCACGGCGGCGACCTGGTGTATTTCCAGGGCCATTCCTCGCCGGGCATCTACGCGCGCAGCCTGCTCGAAGGGCGCATCAGCGAGGCGCAGCTGCTCAATTTCCGGCGCGAAGTGGACGGCAACGGGATTTCGTCCTACCCGCATCCCTGGCTGATGCCGGACTACTGGCAGTTCCCGACCGTGTCGATGGGGCTCGGGCCGATCCAGGCGATCTACATGGCGCGCTATCTCAAGTACCTGCACGCGCGCGGGCTCGCCGACACGGCCAACCGCAGGGTGTGGGTGTTCTGCGGCGACGGCGAGATGGACGAGCCGGAGTCGATGGGTGCCATCGGCCTGGCGGCGCGGGAGAAGCTCGACAATCTCATCTTCATCGTCAACTGCAATCTACAGCG
>JBDTMD010000016.1:0-11162 GCA_039934435.1 Burkholderiales bacterium | reverse complement strand
CGGTCCGCATCGGCGCGGGCCTGGGCTTCTACGGCGACGCCTGGCGCGCGGTGCGCGACTCGATCGAGCGCGGCGGGGTGAACTACATCGCCTCGGATCATCTCTCCGAGCTCACGCTCGCCATCCTGCAGAAGGACCGGCAAAAGGACCCCGCAGCCGGCTACGCGCGCGACGGTCTGCCGATGCTGATGGAGCTGTGGCCGCTCGCGGCGAAGCACAAAGTGAAATTCATTCTCAACGCCGGCGGCCTCAATCCCGAGGGCGCCCGCACCGCCATCGCGCGCGCCTTCAGGGAGAAAGGCTGGCGGGCGACGCTCGCCACGGTCACCGGCGACGCGGTGCTCGAGCGCTTCGACGAACTGCGCGCGGCAGGCGAAGCGCTTGCGCACATGGATACCGGCGCCGAGCTCGACACCGTGCGCAGCCGGCTGCTGTTCGCCAACGCCTATCTCGGTGCGCAACCGATCGTCCGGGCGCTGGAACAAGGCGCCGACATCGTCCTCACGGGCCGCGTCGCGGACGCGGCACTCTCCCTCGCGCCGATCGTGCACGAGCTGCGCTGGCATTGGGACGACTGGCACCGGCTGGCGCTCGGCCTGACGGTAGGCCACCTGCTCGAATGCTCGGGCCAGGGCGCGGGCGGCAACTTCGGCTCGGCCGCGGAATGGGCCGAGATTCCCGACTACGCTCACCTCGGCTATCCGATCGCCGAAGTAAGCGCGAACGCCACGGCGATCCTGACCAAGGCGCCGGGCACCGGTGGGCGCGTTTCGTTCGACACCTTGCGCCAGCAACTACTTTACGAAGTGCACAATCCGCATGCCTACTTCTCTCCCGACGTCGTGCTCGACATGGGTACGCTGAAATTCGACGACCAGGGGAATGACCATGTAAAGGTCACCGGCGCCGCGGGTGCCGCACGCCCGGCGACTCTGAAGATCGTTGGCGGCTACCACGATGGCTGGATGGGCACCGGCATGATCGGATTTTCCTGGCCGCAGGCCTACGCCAAATGCGCCAAGGCTGCCGCGACCATCAAGACTCTGGTCGCCGAGCGCGGCTGGCCCATCGAGGAGATGAACGTCGAGTTCATCGGCTACGACTCGCTGCTCGGCGCGAACGCCGATTCGACCTACCGCGACCAGCTGAACGAGTGCTTCCTGCGCATGACCATCCGCACGCAAGACAAGAAGGTCGCCGACGCTTACGGGCGGCTGTTTCCGTGGCTGGGACTTTCGGGTCCGCCCTACGTCGGCAGCATGAAAGGCGTGCAGGGGGCGAAGGAGCTGCTCGGCATTTGGCCGACGCTGGTGGCGCGCGAGCTCGTGGAAGCGAAAGTCGAGATCGCCATGGAAAAGACCTGATGCGCGTGCCGCTTTGGAAAATCGCGCACGCGCGCTCCGGCGACAAGGCCGACCGCGCCGATATCGGCCTGTTCGCCTGGGACGCGCCGACCTACGCGGTACTCAAGCGCGAGGTAACGCCCGAGCGAGTGAAAGAGCATTTCAAGGCGATCTGCGAAGGTCCCGTGGAGCTGTGGCCCCTGGACAACCTCCTCGCGCTCAAGATTGTGCTGAACCGCGCCCTGCAGGGCGGCGCGGCGCGCTCGCTGCGCATGGACAACCTCGGCAAGGCGGTCGCGGCGCAGTTGCTGCGCATGGAGATCGAGGCGCCGGCCGACCTGCCGCGGCTCAAGGCAAAGTGAAGAAGGCGCGCAGCAAGCCGGTGCAGAACGGCAACCGGCGCGAGGACCTGCTGCGCGTGTGCGCGCGCCTGTTTCGCGAAAAGGGTTTCGACGGCACGTCGACCCGCGACATCTCGCAGGCCGCCGGCATGCATTCGGGCAGCCCGTTCTACCATTTCAAGTCGAAGCAGGAAATGCTGGTCGCCGTCATGGAACAGGGTCTGACAGAGGGGCTGCGCCATCTGGAAGCAGTAACGGCCCTGAAGCTCGCGCCGGCGGTGAAATTCAAAAAGCTGGTGCGCACGCACCTGGAAACGATCTGCGGCAATGGGCACGACTTCATCCCGGTGATGCTCTACGACTGGCGCTCGCTGCCGCCGGCCAACCGGCGGCGCGTCATCGCATTGCACGACCGCTACGACGCGCTGTGGCAGAAGGTGACCGACGACCTGCAGGCCGAGGGCGTGATGCAGGGCGACGCGCAACTCGCGCGCCTGTTCACCTTCGGCGTGCTGAACTGGACGGCGCGCTGGTATCGCGCCGGCGGCCGGAAGTCGCTCGACGAGATCGCCGACGAAGCCGTGCGCTTTCTGCTCAGGCGCTAGCGAAGCGCTCGAGGTGGTGGTCGGCGTCGCCGAACTGCTGCGCCACCACGGTGAGCCGGCGGAACGAGTGGCTCACCTTCAGCTCCTCGCTCATCCCCATGCCGCCGTGCAGCTGGATCGCCTCCTGGCTGATGAGGCGCGCGTTGTCGGCGATCTTGATCTTCGCCGCTGACACCGCATGCGCGCGCTCTCCGGCATCGGACGAGACATCCACCCGCGAACACGCCAGGCACGCCATGGACTTCGCCTGCTCGTAGGCCACATACATGTCGACCATGCGGTGCTGCAGCGCCTGGAACGTGCCGATCGGCACGCCGAACTGTTTGCGCGTCTTCAGGTATTCGAGCGTGGTGTCGCAGGCGAATTTCATCGCCCCCACGGCCTCGGCACAGACCAGCGCCGTGGCGATGTCCACCACTTCCTCGATCACAGCCAGCGCCTTGCCTTCCGCACCGAGCGGCTCACCGGCCGCCCCTGACAGAACGATATCCGCCGCGCGCATCTCATCGAGCGTCCGGTACGGCCTGAGCTTCACGGCCTTCGCCTCGACAAGGAACAGGCTCGGGCCTGCCGGCGCCAGCGCCGATACCACGATCTTCGCCGCAGACGGCGCGCCAAGAACGACCACCTTCTCGCCGTCGAGCGTCCAGCTGCTGCCGGACTTCTTCGCTTTCGTCACCGAGGGCGCGAGGTCGTAACGCGCGCCCTTCTCGGCGAAGGCGAACGCCATCTTCAATTTGCCTTCCACCACCTGCGGCAGGAGCGTCTTCTTCTGCGCATCGCTGCCCGCGCGCGCCACACACAGCCCTCCTAGGAGGGTAGCCAGGTACGGCTCGACCACCAGCCCCTCGCCGAACGCCTCCATGACGCTCAACAGGTCGATCGCACCGCCGCCGAAGCCGCCGTAATCGGGCGAGAACGGGATGCCGGTCAGGCCCATTTCAGCGAACGTGCCCCACACCTTCTCGCTGTATCCCTCGGCGGAAGCGACGATCTTCCTGCGCGCCTCGAACTCGTAGTCCTTCTGGATGAATCGCCTGACCGAATCGGCGAGCAGCTGTTGCTCTTCGTTGTAGTCGAAGTTCATGGCTATAGTCCCAGGGTCATCTTGGCGATGATGTTGCGCTGGATCTCGTTCGAACCGGCGTAGATCGTCGTCTTCCTGAAATTGCAGTAGCGCGGCGCGATCGCCGCGGTGAATTCGTCGAATCCCACGTCCCCGTTCACCGCCCTGAACGGCTGCGCCAGCGGCCCCACGGCCTGCATCATCAGCTCGGTCAGGCCCTGCTGGATCTCGGTGCCCTTGATCTTCAGCATCGAGACGTCGGCGCCCGGCGGCTGGCCGGTGCGGCGCATGCGGTCGAGGAACCGCAGGTTCGTGATTTCGAGCGCCATCAGCTCGACTTCCAGGCGCGCGAGCTTGTCGCGGAAGCGCACATCGTCCATCAGCGACTTGCCGCCCTTTTTCTGCGCGGCGGCGAATTCCTTGAGCTTGGCGAGCTCGCGCTTGGAGGCGCCGATGCGCCCGGTGTTCATGCGCTCGTGGCCGAGGAGGTACTTGGCCACTGTCCAGCCCTCGCCTTCCTTGTGCACGAGGTTGGCGATGGGCACCTTGACGTCCCCGAAGAACACCTCGTTTACCTCGTGTCCACCATCCATGAGGATGAGCGGGCGCACGGCAATGCCGGGTGTCTTCATGTCGATGAGCAGGAACGAGATGCCTTCCTGGCGCTTGGCGGCGCCCGAATCGGTGCGCACCAGGCAGAAGATCCAGTCGGCGTAGTGCCCGAGCGTAGTCCAGGTCTTCTGGCCATTGACCACGTAGTGATCGCCGCTCCTCACCGCCTTGGTCTTCAGCGAGGCCAGGTCCGAACCCGAGCCCGGTTCCGAGTACCCCTGGCACCAGAAGTCCTCGCCCTTGTAGATGCGCGGCAGGAACTTCTTCTTCTGCTCCTCGGTGCCGAACTTAAGGAGCACCGGCCCGCACATCGACAGCCCGAACGGGATTAGCGGCGGCGTGCCGGCGTAGCCGCATTCCTCCTCGAAGACGTAGCGCTGCACGACGCTCCAGCCCGTGCCGCCCCATTCCTTCGGCCAGGACGGCGCCACCCAGCCTTGCTTGGCGAGGATGCCGTGCCAGCGCAGCAGGTCCTCGCGGCTCAGTTCCTCGTAGTTGGCGATCTTGTCGCGCAGGTCGGCCGGCAGGTTGTCCTTCAGCCAGCCGCGCACCTGGTCGCGGAATGCCAGTTCTTCCTGGGAATAGTTAAGATCCATCGGCCTGCTCCGTCTCTTGCCAGAACGAAAGAATACCCCTAGTTTGAATGCCTATGAACGAGTTCGACTACGTCATCGTCGGTGGCGGTTCGGCGGGCTGCGCGGCGGCCGCGCGCCTCGCGGAAGACCCGGCGGTACGCGTGTGCCTGCTGGAAGCGGGCGGTGACGGCCGCTCGTTCCTCGTCGACACGCCGCTGCTGCTCGCCGTCACCGTGCCGAGCCGGCTGCACAACTGGGCGTTTGAAACGGAGCCGCAGTCCGGACTCGGCGGCCGGCGCGGCTACCAGCCGCGCGGCAAGGCGCTCGGCGGCTCGAGCGCCATCAATGCCATGATCTACATGCGCGGCCATCCCGGCGATTACGACGACTGGGCCGCCGCCGGCAGTCCCGGCTGGTCATGGCGCGACGTGCTGCCGGTATTTCGCCGCGGCGAGCACAATGAGCGCGGCGGCGACGAGCATCACGGCACCGGCGGCCCGCTCAATGTCGCCGACCTGCGCTCGCCCAATCCGATTTCGCTCGCTTTCGTCGAAGCGGGGGTGCAGGCGGGACATGCGCGCAACGCCGACTTCAACGGCGCGAGCCAGTCGGGCGTCGGTCTGTACCAGGTGACGCAGAAAAACGGCCGGCGCTGGAGCGCTGCGCGCGCCTATCTGGATGCCGCGCGCGGCCGCGGCAATCTCACGGTGCAGACCGGCGCGCAGGCGCTGAGGCTCGTTCTCGACGGCAAGACCTGCACGGGAGTGGAAACCACGCGCGGCACGGTACGCGCCCGGCGCGAGACCATCGTCTGCGCCGGGGTCTTCGGCTCGCCGCAATTACTGCTGCTCTCGGGCATCGGGCCGCGTGAGGAGATCGAGCGCCACGGCATTGCCCTGCGGCACGAGCTGCCGGGCGTAGGCGCGAATCTGCAGGACCACCCCGATTACGTGATCGGCTACCTGTCGCCGGCGCCGGGGCTGCTCGGCCTCAATCCGCGCGGGCTGATGAATATCGTGCGCGGCATCGGCGACTTCCGGCGCGAAGGCAGCGGCATCCTGAGCTCGAACATCGCCGAGGCCGGCGGCTTCCTCGAATCCCGGGAGGGCCTTGAGCGCCCCGACCTGCAGCTGCACTTTTGCATCGGGCTGGTGGCCGACCACGGGCGCGATCGCACGCCGCGCTACGGCTTTTCGTGCCACGTGTGCCTGCTGCGCCCGAAGAATCGCGGCCGCGTCGCGCTGCGCTCGGCCGATCCGCTGGCGCCGCCGCTCATCGATCCCGCGTTCCTTGCCGATGACGAGGATGCCGCGCTTCTCGCGCATGGCGTCGGACTGACGATGAACATTCTGCGGCAGGGCGCGCTGGCGCCGTTTCGCGGCGCGAACGTTTTCGGCGAAGACTGGATCACCGGCGACGCCCTCGTCGATCTGGTCAGAAAGCGCGCGGACTCGGTCTATCACCCAGCCGGGACGTGCCGCATGGGCACAGCCGACGACGCGGTGGTCGATGCGCAGTTGCGCGTGCGCGGCGTGGAACGCCTGCGGGTTGCCGACGCGTCGATCATGCCGACGCTGATTGGCGGCAATACCAACGCGCCCGCGATCATGATCGGCGAGCGCTGCGCGCAGTTCGTCAGGAGCGCCTGAAGCCGTAAATCCAGGGTCGCCGCGCGCGATCGGCGGCCTGGAACGCGGCGATCTTCGGCTCCAGAGCTAGCGTCAGGTCAATCTCGTCCAGGCCTTCTAGCAGCATCTTTTTGCGTCGTGCGCCGATTTCGAATCGCAGGTCGCCATTCACCGTCTGGCGCTCGAGGTCCACGGTGAACGGCCCGGCCCCGGGCGCGGATGCCTGCCGCATCAACGCCGCGACGCTCGCCGTCGGCAGCGTGATCGGCAGCACGCCGTTCTGGAAGCAGTTGCCGTAAAAGATCTGGCCGAACGAGGGCGCGATCAGGCAGCGCATGCCCATGCCGGCGAGCGCCCATACCGCCATCTCGCGCGAGCTGCCGGTGCCGAAGAATTCGCCGCAGACGAGAATCTGCGCGCCGCGATAGCGCGGCTGGTTGAGAACGAACCGGGGGTTTTCCGCGCCGCCCGGCAGGTAGCGCGCCATCTCGAAGGCGTACTTGCCGAGCTCCGCCTTCGGCGTGCCGGTGCAGCGCTCGATGCGGATGATGCTGTCGGTATCGACATTACGCTGCGCAAACGGCGCCGCGATCGCCGACAGTGTGGTGAATTTTTCCATCAGAGTGCCCTGACGTCGGCGATCTCGCCTGCGATCGCCGCGGCCGCCGCGGTCGCGGGGCTTGCCAGGTGCGTGCGCGCCTGCGGCCCCTGCCGGCCGACGAAGTTGCGGTTCGAGGTCGACACGCAGCGCGCCTGCGGCGCGACGAGGTCACCGTTCGCGCCGACGCACATCGAGCAGCCCGGCTCACGCCATTCAAAACCGGCGGCGCGAAACACATCGCCCAGGCCTTCGGCTTCCGCTTCGCGCTTCACGCGCGTCGAACCGGGCACAACCCAGGCCTTGACGTGCGGCGCGACCTTGCGCCCGCGCACGATGTCCGCGGCCGCGCGCAGGTCGGACAGGCGCGCGTTGGTGCAGGAGCCGATGAAGACGCGATCCACTTTCGTGCCGGCGATCGGCCGGCCCGGCTCGAGACCCATGTAGGCGAGTGCCTCTGGTTTTGCGTCGGGGACGGCAGCGTCCACGCCGATCACGTCCTCGGGACTCGTGCCCCAGGTGATCTGCGGCGCGAGGATCGTGCAATTGAGCACGTGCTCGGCATCGAAACGCGCGTCGGCGTCGGTGGGCAGGGTCCACCAGTGCGCGAGCGCCTGCGCCCACTGCGGTCCCTCGGGCGCATAGCGGCGACCTTTCACGTACTCGAAGGTCTTTGCGTCCGGCGCGACCATGCCGATCTTGGCGCCGAGCTCGATCGACAGATTGCACACCGTCATGCGGCCCTCGAGGTCGAGCGCGCGTATTGCCTCGCCCGCGTATTCGACGGCGTAGCCCGCGCCGCCCGCGGTGCCGATCCTGCCGATCAGCGCGAGAATCATGTCCTTGGCGCCGACGCAGCGCGGCGGCGCCCCGTCGAAGCGCACCCGCATCGCCCGCGGTTTCTGCTGCACCAGGGTCTGCGTTGCGAGGACATGCGTCAATTCGCTCGTGCCGATGCCCCAGGCGAGTGCACCGAGCGCGCCGTGGGTGCAGGTGTGGCTGTCGCCGCACACCAGCAGCACGCCCGGCAGCGTGAAGCCGAGCTCGGGCCCGATCACATGCACGATGCCCTGGCCGTCGTCGCCGAAGTCGTGCACGGGAAAGCCCGCCTTGCCGCTTTCATCGCGGAACACCTGGATCATGCGATCGGCCCACGGCGCGTTGCCGCCGCGGCTTCCCGGCGCCGTGGAGACGACGTTATCGAGCGTGCCGAGCGCAAGGTCGGGATTGCGCATCGCCAAGCCGCGCCTGGCGATCTCGAGCTGGCCGCGATGGCCCGAAAGCTCGTTCAGCAGGTGCCGGTCGACATGCAGCAGCTGCATGCCTTCGCCGAGGTCGTCGACAACGTGTGCGTCCCAGACCTTGTCGAACAGCGTGCGGCCCGCCACGCGATCAGTCCTGCGGCTCGACGTGACGCCGCTCGAATTCCCAGATGTCGGCGAAGCCGACCAGCTCGTGCAGCCGCGCCATGTCGAAAGCCGGCACCGGCGAGCCTTCGAGCGAGCCGTTTTTCCGGAGGTAGACGTAGGCGGATTCGAGAGCCGCACACGCCGCGGTCATGCCCGCGCCGGGATAGATGGCGATCGAAAAGCCGCAATGCTTGAGTTTTTCCGCCGGCAACATCGGCGATTTCCCGGTCGGCACCATGTTGGCTAGCAGCTTCGCCTCGCCGGCGAGTTCGGCGCCGATGCGCGCGAACTCGGACTCGGATTCCGGCGCTTCGACAAACAGGATGTCGGCGCCGGCTTTGGCGAATGCTCGCGCGCGCCGGATCGCCTCGTCCAGGCCGAGGCCGGTGCGCGCATCGGTGCGCGCAACAATCAGGAAGTCGTCGCTGTTGCGCGCGGCCACCGCCACCTCGACGCGCTTCACCGCGTCGGCGAGCGGCACCACGCGCCGGTTGGGCGTGTGACCGCATTTCTTCGGCATCTCCTGGTCTTCGATCTGTATCGCCTGCACCCCGGCGGCCTCGTAGCCGCGCACCGTCTCGCGCACGTTGAGCAGGCCGCCGAAGCCGGTATCGGCGTCCGCGATCAAGGGAGTCGCCGTGCCCTGGGCGATGGTGCGCGCACGCTCCACCATGTCGCGGTAGGTGATCAGCCCCGCGTCCGCGAGGCCCAGGTGCGAGGCCGATATGCCGTAGCCGGTCATGTAGAGCGCCTTGAACCCCAGGCGATCGGCGATCCGCGCGGAGAACATCTCGAACACCCCCGGCGCGACGATGAACCCGCCAGCGGCGAGGGCCGAGCGTAGCGCAGCTCGCTTCACAGGATCGTGACCCCGCCGTCCGCCACGATCGCCTGCCCGGTAATGAACGCAGCGGCCGGCGAGGCGAGGAATACGGCGATGGCGCCGATGTCCTTCGGCTCGCCGATGCGCCGCAGCGGCGTCGCCGCTTCGCGCTCCTTGCGGCGCTTGTCGTCCTCCCACAGCGCCTTGGCGAAGTCGGTCTTGATCAGACCCGGGGCGATGGCGTTGACGCGCACGTTCTTCGGCCCCCATTCGGCGGCCAGGTTCTTGACCAGCATGTGGTCGGCGGCCTTCGACATGCCGTAGGCGCCGATCACGGTGTTGGCGACGATGCCGCCGATCGAACCCACGGTGATGAAGCTGCCGCCGCCGCGCTCGGCCATGCCGGGAAGCGTGAGGGCGGCGAGCCACAGCACGCTCTTGACGTTGTTCTGGAAGATCTTGTCGAACGCCTCGTCGGGAATCGCGGCCAGCGGCCCGTAATAGGGATTGGTCGCGGCGTTCGCCACCGCGATGTCGATGCCGCCCCAGCGCTTCACGGTAGCGTCGACCAATGCCTTGAGTTCTTCCTTGCGCGACACGTTGCAGGGCATCGCCAGGACTTCGTAGCCCTGCTTTTCGAATTCGGCTCGCACCTGCTCGCAGGCCTCGGCCTTGCGGCTGGAGACGACGACCCTCGCGCCGGCGCGCGCCATCTCCTCGGCGATGGACTTGCCGATGCCGCGGGTGGAACCCGTGATCAGGGCCACCTTGCCACTCAATTCGAACGGGGATTTGCTCATAATTCGTAAGGTTATTCCGCTATGCGAAATTTGATATGACTAAATTGACAGCTATCTGCCATCGGGTCGAATATCGAAACGCCAGACAGATCGCTGCGCCCGCCGCAGCGACTACAACAAAGGGAGACATCATGGGCGCACTCGAGTCCGACGCACCGCTTTCCCCCGCCGCAGTCCATTACAGCTACGAGCACGAGGGCGACCGCCAGTTTGCCACGACCCTGGCGCGCGGTCTCGAAGTCTTGCGCTGCTTCACGCCGCTCGAGCCGATGCTCGGCAACAAGGAGATTTCGGTGCGCACGGGACTGCCCAAACCGACCGTGTCGCGGCTCACCTACACGCTCACCAAGCTCGGCTACCTGCGCCACAACATGCGCCTCGGCAAGTACCAGCTCGGCTCGGCGGTGCTCTCCATCGGCTATCCGCTTCTCGCCTCGATGAGCGTGCGCCAGATCGCGCGCCCGTTCATGAAGGATCTCGCCGAGTATTGCAGCGGCGCGGTGTCGATGGGCATCCGCGACCGCATGAGCATGGTGTACGTCGAATCCTGCCGCAGCGGCAGCGGCTTCGCCACGCCGCCCGACATCGGCACCGCGGTGCCGATCGCGCAGTCGGTGATCGGGCGCTCTTTCATCGCGTCCTGCACGCCGCCCGAGCGTGAGGCGGTGCTCAACCAGATAAAGGTGAAAGAGCCCGAGATGCATCGCAAGAACCGCCCGCAGATCGACAAGGCGATGGAGGACATCCGCAGCCGCGGCTTCTGCGTGTCGATCGGCGAGCTGCTGCGCGACGTGCACGCCGTCGGTGTGCCCATGCGGCGCACCGTGGACGGCGAGGTGGTGGCATTCAATTGCGCGGTCCCGGCCTTCGTCCTGAAGAAGGGCCAGCTCGAGGAAGACATCGGGCCGCGGTTGGTGGCGATGGTGCGCAATATCGAAGCCGCGCTCGGGATTCACTGAGCGAGTGCTCATGCCGGGCCCGCTCACCGGCGTCAAGGTCCTGGAATTCGAGGCCATCGGCCCGGGGCCGTTCGCCGGCATGCTGCTCGCCGACATGGGGGCGGACGTGCTGCTGGTGGACCGCCCGGGAGCGAGCGATCTCGGCCTGAAGCGCGAACGCTGGATGGACGTGATGCTGCGCGGTCGGCGCTCGGTAACGCTCGACCTGAAATCGAAGGCCGGTGCGGGCGCCGCGCTGGAACTCGCCGCGCGCGCCGACGTGCTGATCGAGGGCTTCCGCCCGGGTGTCATGGAGCGCCTCGGCCTCGGGCCCGACGCCTGCCTCGCGCGCAACCCGAAGCTCGTCTACGGCCGCATGACCGGATTCGGCCAGGACGGCCCGCTCGCGCCGCGCGCCGGCCAT
>JBDTMD010000015.1:0-11270 GCA_039934435.1 Burkholderiales bacterium | reverse complement strand
ATGTTGCCGGGCACGCTGGAGGCGAGCACCGGCGTGCCGATGCGCGCCGCCTCGGCGATGACGTTGGCGCCGCCTTCCATGGCGGAGCTCACGACAAGAAGGTGGCTGCGCGCCAGCCAGGCGAGCGCGCGCGCGTGCGGCAGGCCGCCGAGCCAGCGGTAGCGCGGCTCGCGTTGCATGCGGCGTTGCGCCTCGCGCGCCATGGCGCCCGTGAGCGCCGCGCCGACGTGCACGACCTCGATGCGGGCGTCGCGCGGCAGGCGGGCGAGGGCGGCGGCGGCGCGAAACGGATCCTTCTCCTCGCGCAGATGGCCGATCACGGCGACGCGTAACACGCCCGCGGGCGGATTGCGCCGCGCGCGCGGCGCCGCCGACTGGTAGACGACGCGCGTCTTGCGGCGCAGCTGCGGCGCCAGGCGCCGCGGCGCTTAGTCCTGCAGCACGAGCAGGCGGTCGGCGAGCTCGAGCGAACGGCGCGCCTCGGCGGAGCGCGGCAGGTCGCGATACAGGTCCGTGCCGGTGAGCGCCACGGCCAGCGGCCCCTGCGGATGCGCGGCGCGATAGGCGACGACGGCAGCGTGGCTGCGGCGCGCGTGCAGGGCGAGCATCAGGTCGCAGGGTGTGCCGTCCCAGTCGACCGCAATCGAAACGCGATGGCCGGCGCGCCGCAGGAACGCAGCCCAGCGCAGCGCGGTGTGGCGGTTGCCGTTGCGCGTCCCGGCGCCGGCAGGCGTGACGAGGGCGATTCGCGCCATGGGAGCGGCTAGACTAGCACGCGATGCTTGAACGCCTTTTGCTTGAAGCGCGCGCGCGCACCGAACAGATGACGCTCGACCTCGAGGGCGAGCGCCTGCTCGGGCCGCGGCTCGACATCGTCAATCCGCCGCTGTGGGAAATCGGGCATGTGGCGTGGTTCCAGGAGCGCTGGTGCCTGCGCATGGCGCAGAGCGGGGCGCCCATGGATTCGATCCTCGACGGGGCAGACGCGCTCTACGACTCCTCGGCAATTCCGCACGACACGCGCTGGGAGCTGCCGCTGCCCAGCCTGGCGGCAACGCGCGATTACATGGCGCAAGTGCTCGAACGCGTGCGTGCGCGCCTCGCGCGCGAGCCGGAGAACGCGGCGCTGCGCTACTACGCGCAGTTGTGCCTCTACCACGAGGACATGCACGCCGAAGCCTTCCACTACACGCGCCAGACACTCGGCTACCCGGATCCGGGCGCCGGCGGTCCGCCGCCCGCGTCCGCCGCTGGCGATGAGGAATTCTCCGGCGGCCGATTCCAGCGCGGCGCGCATCCGGGGCCGGATTTCGTCTTCGACAACGAGAAATGGGCGCACGAAGTCGGGGTGGCGCCGTTTCGCATGGCGCGCGCGCCGGTCACCAACGGCGAGTATCTGGCCTACGTCGAAAAGGGCGGCGGGCCGGCGCCGCGCTACTGGCGCAAGGAAAACGGCGACTGGCAGCAGCGGCGCTTCGATCGCTGGCTGCCGCTCGCCGCCGCGGAGCCCGTCGTGCACGTGAGCGCGATCGAGGCCGAAGGCTTTTGCCGCTGGACGGGCCGGCGCCTGCCGACGGAAGCCGAATGGGAATTCGCCGCCGTGGGCGGCCGCCTGCGTCCCGGCGGCGTGTGGGAGTGGACTTCGAGCGCGTTCCTGCCTTACCCCGGATTCTCGCCCGACCCCTACGAGGACTATTCGCAGCCCTGGTTCGGCACGCACCGGGTGCTGCGCGGCGCGAGCTTTTCCACTCCGGCGCGCCTGGCGCGCTCTGCGTTCCGCAATTTTTATACGCCCGAGCGCGCCGACGTGTTCTGCGGCTTTCGTACCTGCGCGGCCTAGCTCGGCTACGCGGCTTCCTTGCCCTTCACGGCGGCCGGCGTTTCATCGAGCAGCGCGATCACGCGCTTGGCGTGGCGGTAGAGCTTTTCGCCTTTTTCCGTCACCACGACCCCGCGGCGGTGGCGCTCGAAAAGCTGCACGCCGAGGAACAATTCGAGGCGCCGGATGCGCGCCGAGACGTTGGACTGCACGGTTTCGAGCAGCACGCCGGCGCGGGCAAATCCACGCTCTTCGTACACGGCGACGAAATAGCGCAGATCCTTGATGTCCATGATTTTGCAGACTATAGCAAACGCGGAGTGGGATCTGCATTCGTGATGACAAACGACGCGCCGAATGCAAGGAACTGTCAGTCGAATGCCGGAGTTCACGGTGCCCGGCCATCACCCGCCTATGCGGGCCGGACATGCAATCTCAGGCCGCCAATGCGCGCGCCATCCCGGTGAACGCGTCCTCGTCCGCCGCCGCCACGCGCAGCACCTGCGCCTGCGGCAGGCGGGCGAAATTGCGCTGCGCGGAGCGGTGGTAGGCCGGGTCGTAATGCTCCGCTAGCAGCCGCGCCACCAGCTCCTCCCACGCGCCGCGCGCCGCAAGCGCTTTCCAGTCCTCGACGCGCTCGCGCCCGTGCAGCGGCACGAGGCAATCGAGCTGCGCGCCCAGAGCTTCCGGCGCGGCGAAGAAATGGCGATACTCGTCCATCAGCAGCGCCACGCGGGCGCCGAGTTCCGCCTCGAGACGCACGCATGCGGCGGCGCGCATGACCGTGATCAGCGCCTCGGGAACCTGCAGCTGGCCGATCTTGCGGCTCTCGCCTTCCACGTAGACCGTGCGTTCCGGGTCGAGCGCCGCGAGCGCCGCGTACAGCCGGCTCTCGAACAGCTTCTGCGACGGCTGCGGCCGGCCGGGCAGCTCGCCCAGCACCGAGCCGCGATGCGCGGCGAGTTGTTCCAGGTCGAGCACCTGCGCGTCCGCGCGCGCCAGCGCGCGCAGCAGCCGGCTCTTGCCGCAGCCGGTGGCGCCGTGAACGACCTGGAACGTGAAACTCGCGGGCAGTGCCGCGAGCTGCTCGACGATGCAACGCCGGTAGGCGCGGTAGCCGCCTTCGAGCGTCTGTGCAGCCCAGCCCACTTCGCGCAGCACGTGCGCGAATGCGGCGCTCCGCTTGCCGCCGCGCCAGCAGTACACCAGCGGCCGCCACTGTTTCGGCTTGCCGGCAAGCGCCGTTTCGAGGTGCCGCGCGATATTGCGCGCGACCAGCGCCGCGCCGCGGCGTTTCGCCGTGAACGGCGAGTCCTGCTTGTAAATGGTGCCGATCTCGGCGCGCTCGGCGTCATCCAGCACCGGCAGCGACAGCGCGCCGGGCACGTGGTCGAGCGCGAACTCGGCACCTGATCGGGCGTCGATGATCGCGTCGAACGACGTAAGGATCGACGGCTGCATGACGACCGAATGCGATGGCGCCCTCATCGGCCGGAATTTTACGCCCCGCTTTGAACGACCCGGATCTCCGCCGCGCCGCGCGGTAGAATGGACGCATGAACGCACCCGAGAAAATCCGCCTTACGCAGTTCAGCCATGGCGGCGGCTGCGGCTGCAAGATCGCGCCCGCCGTGCTGTCCGAAATCCTCGCCTCGACGCCGATTCGCGGCCTGCCCAAGGAGTTGCTGGTCGGCACCGAAACCGCCGACGATGCCGCCGTCTACCGGCTGAACGACAACCAGGCGCTGGTGGCGACCACCGATTTCTTCACGCCGATCGTCGACGATCCCCACGATTTCGGCCGCATCGCCGCCACCAACGCGCTCTCCGATATCTACGCCATGGGCGGCAAGCCGATCATGGCGCTCGCCATCGTCGGCATGCCGCTCGACAAGCTGCCGGTGTCCGTGATCCAGAAGATCCTCGAGGGCGGCGAATCGGTGTGCGCGGCCGTGGGCATCCCGATCGCGGGCGGGCATTCCATCGACACGCTCGAGCCGATCTACGGCCTGGTGGCGCTCGGGCTCGTGCACCCGGACAAGGTGAAGAAGAACAGCGGCGCGCGCGCGGGCGACGTGCTCGTGCTCGGCAAGCCGCTCGGCGTCGGCATCCTGTCGGCGGTGCTGAAAAAAGGCAAGATCTCGGACGCGGGCTACCGGCAGATGATCGAGTACACGACGCGGCTCAATACGCCGGGCGTGGCGCTCGCCGACATGCCGGGCGTGCATGCGCTCACCGACGTCACCGGCTTTGGCCTGGCGGGGCACCTGCTCGAGATCCTGCGCGGCTCGAAGCTCGCCGCGGAGGTGAAGTTCGATGACGTGCCGATGATCGCCGAGGCGCTGGAATGGGCGAAGCAGGGCGTCGCCACCGGCGCCTCCGACCGCAACTGGAACGGCTATGGCTCAAGCGTGCACCTGCCCGCCGGCGCGCCGGATTGGATGCGCAACCTTTTGTCCGACCCGCAAACCAGCGGCGGGTTGCTCGTCGCCTGCGAGCCGCAGGCCGAGCGCGCGGTGCTGAAGGCTTTCACCGACGGCGGTTTCGCGGAAGCGCGCACCATCGGGCGCCTGAGCGCGGGCGCGCCGCGCCTTACGGTGATCTGAGCAGCGGCCGCAGCGACTTCCAGACGTTGTCCAGCAGGAGCGGCTGCGCTTTTTCAGTGGGGTGGATGCGGTCGGGCTGGAACAGGCTCAGGTCTTCGGCCACGCCCTCGAGCAGGAACGGCGCCAGCGCGGATTTGTGGCGGCGCGCGAGCCGCTCGAACGCGGCGGCGAATTCGTCCGTGTACTCCGGACCGTAGTTGGGCGGCACGCGCATGCCGACCAGCAGCACTTTCGCGCCGGCCTTCTTAGACATGGCCATCATCGCCGCGATGTTCTTTTCCATTTGCTTCACCGGCAGGCCGCGCAGGCCGTCGTTCGCGCCGAGTTCGACGATCACCAGCGCGGGCTTGTGGCGCGCGAGCACGCGCGGCAGGCGCGAGACGCCGCCGGCGGTGGTCTCGCCGGAGATGCTCGCGTTGACGACGTTATAATCGGGTTGCTCGCGCTGCAGCCGCTCGTCGAGCAGCGCCACCCAGCCGTCCTTGGCGGCGATGCCGTAGGCAGCCGACAGGCTGTCGCCGAACACGAGAACCGTCTTTCCCCACGCACCCAATGACAGGCACATGAACAGGCAGGCAACGAGCGTTCTGGCGGCGCGGGGCATCGGCAAGACTGTGAAGAGCGGCGAGGCGGACCTGGTGATTCTCCGCGAAATCGAGCTCGACGTCATGCCCGGCGAGGTGGTGGCGGTAGTCGGCGCCTCGGGCTCGGGCAAATCGACACTGCTCGCGATTCTCGCCGGCCTCGATACGCCGACCACGGGATCGGTGCAGCTCGCCGGCGAAGACCTGTTTGCGCTCGACGAGGACGCGCGCGCCGAATTGCGCGGGCGCAAGGTCGGCTTCGTGTTCCAGTCGTTCCAGCTGCTGCCGGCGCTCACCGCGCTGGAAAACGCGATGTTGCCGCTTGAGCTCGCCGGGCGCGAGGACGCCGAAGACGCCGCGCGCGAAATCCTGGGGCGCGTCGGCCTCGGCGAGCGCCTGCACCACTATCCCAAGCACCTCTCCGGCGGCGAGCAGCAGCGCGTGGCGCTGGCGCGCGCCTTTGTCGTGCGGCCGCAGCTCCTGCTCGCCGATGAGCCCACCGGCAGCCTCGACGCCGAGTCGGGCGAGGCGGTGATCGCGCTGCTGTTTCAGCTCAACCGCGAATCCGGCACGACGCTCGTCATGGTGACGCACGACGAGCATCTGGCGCAGCGCTGCACGCGCATCGTGCGCCTGGTCGCCGGCAAGATCGCCGATTGATGCCGCTCGCGCTGCGCATGCTCGGCCGGGACTGGCGCGCGGGCGAGCTGCGCGTGCTGGCCGCGGCGCTGGTGGTGGCGGTGGCGAGCATCACCAGCGTCGCCTTCTTCGCCGACCGGGTGAGCCGGGCGCTGGTGCGCGACGCGCACCAGTTGCTCGGCGCCGACCTCGTGCTGGTGTCCGACCACGCCTGGAAAGGGGAAATCGGCGACGAGATTGCGCGCCGCAACCTGCAGCGCGCCGAGGCGCTCAACTTCATCAGCATGGCGCGTGGCGCCGCGGGCAGCCAGCTCGCCGGCGTGAAAGCGGTCACCGACAACTACCCGCTGCGCGGGCGGCTGCGCATTGCGCCGGCGCCGAACGCGCCCGATGCGGCCGCGGACGCCGGCCCGGCGCGCGGCAGCGTCTGGCTCGACGAGCGCCTGATAAGCGCGCTCGGCACGCCGGTCGGCGCACGGCTCAAGCTCGGCAACGCCGAGTTCACGGTCGGGGCGGTGCTCACGCTCGAACCCGAGCGCGGCGCGAATTTCTTCAACATCGCGCCGCGGCTGATGATGAATCTCGCCGATGTGCCGGCGACCGGCCTGGTGCAGACCGGGAGCCGCGTCTGGTATTACCTATACGCCGCGGGCGAACCGGCCGGAGTCGCGCAGTTCGAGGCCTGGGCGCGCGAGCGCCTGGAGCGCGGCCAGCGCGTCGACAATCTGGAAAGCGGCCGGCCCGAGGTGCGCGCCTCGATCGATCGCGCGCAGCGCTTCCTCGGGCTCACGGCGCTGCTCGCCGCGATCCTCGCCGGCGTGGCGATCGCGCTCGCCACGCGCCGCTTCGTCGAACGCCACCTGGACAGCTGCGCGGTGATGCGCTGCATGGGCGCGACGCAGGGCCGGCTGCTCGCGCTGTACGGCGCCGAATTCCTCGTCCTTGGCGCCGCGGCCAGCGCCCTCGGCTGCGCGCTGGGCTTTGCCGCGCAGGGCGTGATCGCGGCGGCGCTGCGCGAGCTGCTGCGCGCGACGCTGCCAGCACCGTCAGTAACGCCCGCGCTGCAGGGCTTTCTCGTCGGGCTGGTGCTGCTGCTCGGCTTTTCGCTGCCGCCGCTCGTGCAATTGAAGAACGTTCCGGCGGTGCGGGTCATTCGCCGCGAGGCGGGCGCGCCGCGCGGCGACACGCTCGCGATCTATGCCGTGGGCGTGGCAGCGCTTTCAGGCCTCCTGATATGGCAGGCGGGCGACGTGCGCCTGGGACTCTATGTCATCGGCGGTTTTGGCGTCGCCGTTCTGGTATTCGCCGCGGTCGCCTTTGGAGCGCTGCGCGCCGTGTCGTCGTCTGCCGTGGCGCGGCGCCTGGGCGCGCGCAGCTCCGCGCTGCGCTACGGGTTGGCGAACCTGCGCCGCCACGCGCGCGGCAATGCCATCCAGGTGGCGAGCCTCGCGCTGGGACTGACCGCCGTGCTGCTGCTCACTTTCACGCGCAATGACCTCGTCGACGCCTGGCGGCGCAGCGCGCCGCCGGACGCGCCCAATCGCTTTCTGATCGGCGTGCAGCCCGAGCAGGTGGCCGAGGTGCGCAAGTTCCTGGCGGCCGGCGGCATCGCCGGGGTGGTACTGCATCCGATGGTGCGCGCGCGGCTCGTCGCGGTGAACGGCAAGCCGGTGAGCGAGACCGACTACGCCGACGAGCGCGCCAAGCGGCTGGTCGAGCGGGAATTCAATCTGTCCTACGCCGACGAGCTTCCCGGCCATAACCGGATTGCCGCGGGGCGCTGGTTCGCTCCCGGCGCGCGCGAGATGTCGGTGGAGCAGGGCATCGCCGAGCGGCTCGGCTGGAAGCTCGGCGACGAGCTGACGTTCAGCGTCGGCGCCGAGCGCTTTGCCGGGCGCATCAGCTCGCTCAGGACACTGCGCTGGGACTCGATGAAAATCAATTTCTTCGTCATCGTGCCGCCCGCCCTACTGCAGGGTTTCCCGTCGAGCTTCGTCTCCGCGTTCCACGTCGCACCCGGAAAGGAGGGCGCGCTCGACGCGCTGACGCGGCGCTTCCCCAACCTGACCCTGGTCGATGTCAGCGCCGCGCTGCGCCAGGCGCAGGCAATAATCGACCAGGTGATCCGCGCAGTGGAATTCGTCTTCCTGTTCGCGCTCGGCGCCGGGCTGCTGGTGCTGTACTCGGCGCTGGTCGCGACCGAGGACGAGCGCCGCCGCGAGGCGGCGGTGATGCGCGTGTACGGCGCCTCGCGTGCGCACGTCACCGGCAGTCAGCGCGTCGAGTTCCTCGCCATGGGCCTGGTGGCGGGAGTGCTGGCGACGCTCGGCGCCGCGGTCATCGGCCAGCTGCTGGCGCGGCGCGTGTTCGAGCTCGACCTGCCGCCGAGCGCGGGGCTGTGGTTCGCCGGTCCGGTCGCCGGCGTGCTGTTGCTGTCGCTCAACGCGTGGCTCTCGGCGCGCAAGGTGCTGACGGCGTCGCCGGCGCTGACGCTCAGGGACTCGGTCTAAAATCAGACATGACAGAAATCGCCGCGCTGATCGTCGCGCTGGCCGCGTTGGGCGTCGTGGTGTGGCTCGCCCTGCGCGTGCAGGGCGGGGCAGAGAAAAAGCACCGCGAAATGCTGACCGACCTGCATGACGGCCTGGTGAAGCAGGGCGACCGGCTGGGCACGCAGCTCGGCGAGCTGCGCGAGGCGGTGGCCGCCAAGCTCGATGCGCGCCTCGACCAGATCTCGGTCCGGGTCAACGAGCGCCTCGACGAGGGCTTCAAGAAGACCAATGAGACCTTCGTCAACGTCATGCAGCGCCTGGCGACCATCGACGAGGCGCAGAAGAAGATCGAGATCCTGACCGGAAGCGTGGTCAGCCTGCAGGAGCTCCTAGGCGACAAGCGCTCGCGCGGCGCCTTCGGCGAGGTGCAGCTCGAGGCACTGGTCAGGAACGTCCTGCCGTCGCAGGCGTTCGCGATGCAGCACACGCTATCCAACGGCACGCGCGTCGACTGCGTTCTGCGGCTGCCGGCGCCGACGGGCCTGGTGTGCGTCGACTCGAAATTCCCGCTCGAAAACTACAAGCTGATGCTCGACGGCAAGGCGAACGAGATCGAGCGCGCGGGCGCGCAGAAGCTGTTCCGCGCGGACGTGAAAAGACACGTCGACGCGATCGCCTCTAAATACATCATCGACGGCGAAACCTCGGATGGCGCCGTGATGTTCGTGCCCGCGGAGGCCGTATTCGCCGAGATCCATGCCTACCACTCGGAGGTGGTGGACTACGCCATCAGCAAGCGGGTGTGGATCGTGTCCCCGACGACGCTGATGGCGGTGCTCAATACCGCCCGCGCCGTGCTCAAGGACGTCGAGACGCGCAAGCAGATCCATGTCATCAAGGAGGCGCTCTCGCGCCTGGCGGTCGAATTCGGCCGCTTCGACGAGCGCATGAAGGAGCTCGGGCGCCATATCCGCCAGGCGGCCGAGGATGTCGATCGCATCCAGACCACCGGCGGCAAAATCTCGCAGCAGTTCCAGCGCATCGAAGCCGCCGAGGTCGACGACGCGCCCGCCGCCGAGGTGGTGCGGCTGGAAGACGGGCGCAAGCCCTGAGCATGAAGCGCATCGCGGTTCTCACCAGCGGCGGCGACGCGCCCGGCATGAACGCCGCCATCCGCGCCGTCACGCGCGCCGCGCTCGCCAAGGGCTGGGAAGCATTCGGCGTGCGCGATGGCTATGCCGGCCTGGTCGAGGACCGGATCGAGCCGCTCGCCGCGCGCGACGTCGGCGGCATCATCCAGCACGGCGGCACGGTGCTCGGCAGCGCGCGCTCCCCGGAATTCGCCAGGAAGGAGGGGCGCGCAAAGGCGCGCGCCCACCTCGCGGCGCGCGGCATCGACGCCCTGTTCGTGATCGGCGGCGAAGGCTCGCAGACCGGCTCTTCGGTGCTGGCGCGCGAGGGCCTCGCCGTAGTGGGGATCGCCTCGACCATCGACAACGACCTATACGGCACCGACGTCAGCATCGGCGCCGACACTGCCATCAATGTCACGCTGGAGGCCATCGACCGGCTGCGCACCACCGCGTCGTCGCACCGCCGCGCCTTTGTCGTCGAGACCATGGGCCGCAACTGCGGCTACATCGCGCTCATGGCGGGCATCGGCGGCGGCGCCGAAGTCATCGCCATACCCGAGAGCGAGGTCGAGGCGCACGAAGTCGCCGCGCGCCTGCGCGCCGCCTACGGCCGCGGCAAGACGCACGCGCTGGTGGTGATCGCCGAGGGCGCCAAGCACGGCGTGCAGGAGCTCCTGAAGCTCTACGGCGCGCAACGCGCCAGCATCGGCTTCGACTTGCGCCTGACGCGCCTCGGCCACGTGGTGCGCGGCGGCGTGCCGACATCGGCTGATCGCGTACTCGCCACGCGCCTGGGAGCGGCCGCGGTCGACTGCCTCGCCGGCGGTAACCAGGGCGTGCTGGTCGGCATGCTGCGCGGCGAGATCACCGTGACGGCACTCTCCGAGATCGCCGGCCGCAGGCGGCCCGTGGATACCGCGCTGGTGGATCTGGCGCGGATGCTGGCGATGTGAGGTATTACGCCACGGATTCTAGAATGGCGGACGCATTTTCAGCGCTGGCGGCGCTGCTGAAGTGCGGCGCAGCAGCAAAGCGATTTTCCAATTAACAAGAGATGAGGTGGAATTTCATGGCAACCAAGGCGCCAGAATCGACGGAAATTCGCGGCGACACCGCGGGCATGAAGATCAAGTGGGACGACTCGAATATGAAGAGTTCCTATGCCAATGTATGCAACGTGACGAGCACGCGCGAAGAGGTCGTAATCCTATTCGGCATGAATCAGGCGTGGAATCGCGGCCAGAAGGAGGTCACGATCCAGCTCACGGACCGCATCGTGATCAGTCCCTACGCCGCTAAGCGCATGAGTCTGCTGCTCGGCAACGTGGTCGCGGAGTATGAAAAGCGCTTCGGGCCGCTCAATATCGATGTGCCGGCGGCCGGCGGCGCGGCAGGGAAGATGTAGCCCCCGCGGCCTGCTCGGGGTGGGCCTTGATTACCAGAACCCAGTCTGTCGCTAAGCTGCGATGAGCGCCGCTACGGGAAAGCGCGCGCAGGCCTGCGCCAGCGGCAGGCTGCCGCCCGCCGCCTCGAAGCGCTCGCCGGTGAGCACATTCTCCAGTGCGCCGATGCCCGCCGGCAGCACGACGGCCGTGTCGCCCCAGGCATCGCCGAGCGGCAGCGTGCCCTTCGTCCCCAGCATCTTCGCGTACAGCCGGCCGGCGACCGCGACCAGGGTGCCGCTCGCATGCGTGCGCGCGAAGGCGACGACGTGGTCGGCACGTGCCCCGGTCGCTGCAAGGGGCAGGTAGCCACCGTCGCGGAACAGCTCGGGCAGCCGTTGCCGTAGCTGGAGCAGCCGCCACGTGATCCAGAGCTTCGCCCGCCCATCCTGCAGCGTGTCGAGCAGCGGCCGCGGGTCGCCGAGCTTGCCGAGCTCGTCGAGCAGGCGCGCGCGCAGCGTGTAGTCCACCGGGCGGCGATTGTCCGGATCTACCAGGCTCAGATCCATGAGCTCGGAGCCCTGGTACACGTCCGGCACGCCCGGCGAGGCGAAC
>JBDTMD010000014.1:0-11397 GCA_039934435.1 Burkholderiales bacterium | reverse complement strand
TGCGCGCACCGCGCGCGCCTGGGCCTCGCCCACGGCCGACAGCGGCACGTCGGTCTGCCCTTGCACGCGGCCTTCTGCGTTCCAGGCGGTCTCGCCGTGGCGGATCATGCAAATGCGTGACGTACTCATTTAGGCCCTTCGTGGAAGGGGGCTATGATAGCGGCGCCATGGCCGATTCACCTCCCGCGCCGCAGCGCGCCACCCTGCCGAGCATCGAGCAGGAAGAGCTGCGCGGCATCTCACGGACCGTCGCCGAGATCGAGTGGCTGCTGCTGGTCCTGGTCCTGGTGTACGTGGTGTTCGGCCGGCCGGCCGCCGAGATCGAAGCGGCGCTGTCGATGGCGCTGTTCTTCTTCGCCGCCTTCATCATGAGCTTCCGCTACACCAACTTCTACAAGCGCGAGACGCGCTGGAAGATCGCGGTGGAGACGCTGGCGATGATCGTCTTCATCACCTGGGCGCTGTGGTTCACCGGCGGACCCGCCAGCCCGCTGCTCAACGCCTACCTGCTGGTGGTGATCACCGCTGCGCTGACGCTCGGCAAGGCGATAACCCTGTTCGAAGTGGCGCTGATCGGCGCCTGCGTCCTGCTGCTCGACTGGCAGGTCGGGCACAAGGAGATGCTGCGGCTCGCCTACCTCGGCGGCTTCACGGCGCAGCTCGCGCCGGTGCTGCTGGTGGCCTACATCACCACCATGTTCTCGGCCGACATCCGCTACGGGCTGAACCGCGCCAAGCTGCTGTCCGAGACCGACGAGCTCACCGCGCTGTACAACATGCGCGGCTTCGTCGTCATCGCCAATCGCCTGTTTGCGCAGGCGCAGCGCTACGGGCGCGCGGCGAGCTTCCTGATGGTCGACTCGGACAGCCTGAAGCACGTCAACGACACCTACGGCCACGAAGCGGGCAACCGCCTCCTGCAGCACGTGGTCAAGGCGATGCAGAGTCATTTGCGCGCCACCGACGTTCCGGCGCGCTACGGCGGCGACGAATTCGTCATCATGCTGCCGGACACGCCGGCACGGGGCGCGCTGGAGGTGGCCGAGCGCATCCGCAACGCGGTCGAATCGACGCCGTTCGCGACCGAAGCCGGACGCGTGCCCTGCACGGTCAGCATCGGCATCGCCAGCTTCCCGCAGGACGGGCGCAGCATCGAGGCGCTCCTCGCGCGCGCCGATCGCGCCCTGTACGAGGCGAAGTCCGCCGGGCGCAATCGCGTGGCGCAGCACAGCTCGGCGATGGACCGCGGCCTGCCGCCGTCCGCCGACGCTCGGGTACCGACCTCGACGTAGTGCGCGCCGCGATCGGCCTGTCGCCGCAGGCCGACGCCGCAGATCGCGCGGGCGCGCGGCGAATCACGCTACGATTGGGCTGCCGCAACGTACACACCGGGAGAGCTTATGTTCTTGCACCGCCTTGCCCCCGTCGCGGTCGCGCTTTCGACTTGCCTCGCGGCAGCGCCGGCGCCCGCCATGGAGCCATGGAAATTGCTCGCGCAAACGCGCAAGCAGATGCCGCAGCCGCCCTGGCCCGAGGGCGACGAGCGCGGCATGGCGAACCAGATCGGGCCCGCCACCTGGGCGCGCTGCGCCTGGTTCCTCGGCCAGGCGAACGCGAAGTCCTACGAGCTTTCGTACCCGCGCTCCAACACCATGCCGCTTTCGCCCTTCACCGGGCCGTACGTGCAGGAGCCCAAGCCCAGCGCCGGACTGCCCCAGACTGTGCACGGCTTCAACGGCGAGTCGTTCAAGGAAGGCGCCGAACCCGGCGCGCAGGGTACGCAGATGGATGCGCTCGGCCACTTCGCGTTCATGCGCGCGCCCTGGGACGGCACGCCACCGTTTCCGGCGCAGAACCTGCGCTACTACGGCGGATTCGCGCAGGCCGAGGTCAAGCCGACGCCGGAGTCGCCGCTCGCGCGGCTCGGCATGGAAAAGGCGCCGCCCATCGTCACCAGCGCCGTGCTGCTCGATGCGAAAGCCGCGGTCGGCGCCGGCCAGCCGATGCGCGCGGGCGAGCTGGTGACGCGCAAGGACATCGAATCGATGCTGCGGGCGCAAGGCCTCGGCAAGCGCGGCATCCAGCCGGGCGACGTGGTCTACGTGCGCACCGGCTGGGGCGATCATTGGCGCGACCCGGACACCGACAAGGTCTACTACAGCAAGGCGCCCGGCCTCGCCTACGACGCGGCACAGTACCTCGGCGAGCGGCGCGTAGTTGCCGTCGGCCTCGATACGCCGTTCATCGATCCGGTGCCCGAAGGCCTGCTCACGGGCAAGGCCGGCCCGGCGCCCGGCACGCCCGACGGCATGCCGTTCGCGGTGCACCACCACCTGCTCACGCAAATGGGCATTCACCACATCGAGAATGCCAAGCTCGACGAGCTGGCGAACGACAAGGTGTGGACGTCCTGCACGATGATCCTGCCGTTACGCGACCAGGGCGCGGCGGGCTCGCCGCTGCGGCCGGTGGCGATCGGCGTGCCGGGGCAGTAGACCGGCGGGAGCCGTTTAGCGACCGCGCGCGGCCCTGACGAACTCGAGCGCGGCCTGGAATAGCGGCAGATCCTTTTCATACTCGGCCGCCTCGGCACGGTCGATCTGGATCCATTCGCGCGAACTCGCCATGCCGCCGGGCTGAAACGGAGTGACGTTATCCCTCGAGAATTGCAGTTCCGTCGCGGTGGCGACGGGCAGTCGCAGCCCGATGCCGCGGCCGCTGATGCAGGCGAACATCCTGTCGCTGACGAAGTAGGCGTCAAGGCCGTTGATTTTCTTCGTACTGACGCCGGGCAGCTTCAGCAGCAAGGCGTCGATCTGCGCCTTGCGTCCGGACTCGGGTGATTCGGCCTTCATCGGCATACCCTATAGTAGCGCCCGGATCCGGGGCCGCGCATCGATTAGACTGCGGCCCCATGCGAGCCTATTTCCTTCGCGGCGCGGAGCGCCAGACGATTCTCGAACTTCGGGACGCGGCGATGCCGGAGCCCGGCCCGCAGCAGATGCTGGTGCGCGTCAAAGCCGCGGGCCTGAATCGCGGCGAATTCATGGGCGCGCCGCCCGCGCCCAAGGCCGCGGGCACCGATGCCGCCGGCGAAATCGAGAAGCTGGGCGCCGGCGTCACGCAGTTCAAGGTCGGAGCACGCGTCATGGGACGCTGCCCCGGCGCGTTCGCCGAATATGCGCTGATGGACGCGCGCGAGACGATGGCCGTGCCGGACCGGCTGTCCTGGGAGGAAGCGGCCGCGGTGCCGATCGTGTTCCTCGTCGTCTACGACATGCTGTTGGCGCAGGGCCGGCTCGAGGCGGACGGCTGGTTGCTCGTCACCGGCATCACTTCGGGCGTCGGCGTCGCCGCGCTGCAGACGGCGAAGGCGCTCGGCGCCAAAGTGGCCGGCACTTCGGGCGCGGTGGACAAGCTCGCCAAGCTGCAGCCGCTCGGGCTGGATCTTGCGCTCGCGACGCGCAAGCCCGATTTCGCCGACGCCGTGCTGAAGGCGACCGGCGGCAAGGGCGCCAACCTGTGCGTGAACAACGTCGGCGGCACGGTGTTCGCCGAATGCATGCGCGCGCTGGCTTTCGAGGGGCGCCTTGCGGTCGTCGGCTACCTCGACGGCGTCCTGAAGGCCGAGATCGACCTCGATACGCTGCACGCCAAGCGCCTGACGCTATTCGGGGTCTCGAACAAGCTCAGAAACACCGAGCAGCGCGCCGCCGCGGTGCGCGGCTTCACCGCCAAGGTGCTGCCGCTCATCGCCGAGGGCCGCATCAGGCCGCTGATCGATCGCACCTACGCCTTCGACGAGCTGCCCGCGGCCAAGGCGCGCATGGAAGCCAACGCCCACGTCGGCAAGATCGTGGTAACGCTTAAATAGCCTTCGCCACGCGCAGCCGCGCGATCTCGTCCTTGCCGTAGCCGACCTCGGTCAGGATCTCCTCGGTGTGCTCGCCGATCTCGGGCGCGGCGCTCGCCACGCGCGCCGGCGTGCGCGAGAGCTTGACGGCCTGGTTGACGACGCGAAACCTGCCGTGCGACCGGCTATCGACCTCGACCGCCGCGCCGAGGTGGCGCACCTGCGCGTCCTCGAACACCTGGTCCATGGTGTAGATCGGTCCGCAGGGAACACTTGCGGCGTTCAGCGCTTCGATCCACTCGGCGCTTTTCTTTTTTGCCAGCGCCTTGTTGATTTCGGCATTCAGCTCGGCACGATTCTTGGCGCGCGCGGGCATGCCGGCGAACTCGGGCCGCGCGAGCAGGTCGTCGCGGCCGATGGCACTGCACAGCCGCGTCCACATGCCCTCGCCCGAAGCGGCGACGTTGATGTAGCCGTCCGCGGTCTTGTACGCCGATGTCGGCATGCTCGTCGGGTGATCGTTGCCGACCTGCGGCGCGACCTCGCCTTCCTTGAGATAGCGCGCTGCCTGGAAGTCGGTCAGCGTGATCCCGGCCTGCAGCAGCGAGCTCTGCACCCACTGGCCCTTGCCCGAGCGCTCGCGCTCGAGCAGCGCCGTCATGATGCCGAGCGCCGCGAACAGGCCCGCCGAAACGTCGGCCACCGCCGCGCCGACGCGCACCGGCCCCTGGCCGGGCAGCCCGGTGATCGACATCAGGCCGCTCATGCCCTGGGCGATCTGGTCGAAGCCGGGCCGGTCGCGGTACGGCCCGTCCTGGCCGAACCCCGAGATGCTGGCGAGGATGATGCGCGGGTTGATTTTCTCCAGCGCCGGGTAGTCGATGCCGAGGCGCTGTTTCACGTCCGGCCGGTAGTTCTCGACCACCACGTCGGCCTTGGCCGCGAGACGCTTGAACACCTCGAGCCCGTCGGGACGCTTCAGGTTCAGCGTCATCGAGCGCTTGTTGCGGTGCAGGTTCTGGAAATCCGAACCCGAGCGCGCCCCGCCCATGCCTTCGTTCGGGTCGACGCCCGGGGGCGATTCGATCTTGATGACGTCGGCGCCGAAGTCGGCGAACTGGCGCACGCAGGTGGGGCCGGCGCGCACGCGCGACAGGTCGAGGAGGCGAATGTGCGCGAGCGCGGTGCAGGCAACGGTGCGCGGCATGCGATTTTCCTAGCGTGGGGTGGCGACGCGGGTGTTGGCGAGCACCAGCCGGTCGACCAGGTTCCTGACCAGCGCCCGCGTCAGCTGCAATTGCGCGCCGCCGCTCATCTTCGCCAGCGCCGCCGGGTCGAACTCGGCGAGCAGCAGCTGGGTCATCGATTCCGCCGTGGCGTGGCGCGGCAGCTCGCCGCCCCAGATGTAGGCCATCTCGCCGAAGCACTCGCTATGATTGACGACGTTCAGCAGCCGCCCGGCCTTGGTGATCTTGACTTCGCCCTCGGCGAGAAAATAGAAGCTCTTGCCCTTGTCGTTCTCGCGCAGGATGATCCTGCCCTTGTCGACGCGCGCCCAGCGGCCGGCCTTGACCAGCTCCCAGACGTCGGCATCGTCCAGGCCGGATAGCATCTCCACACGCTTGAGCGCGACGTACTTCTCGGTGTCGGGAATGGCGTTGGCGGGCAGCACCTGGCGTACGACCTTGGACAGCTCGAGCGCGAATTCGCCCCAGGTCGGGTAGCGCGCCGCGGGTTTCTTCTTCAGCGCGCGCAGGATCACCGCGTCGAGCTCCTTGGGCAGGTCCTTGCGGATCTCGCTCGGCGGCAGCGGCTCGAGCTCGAGGATCTTTTTCAGCAGCGCGTCGAGGTTCTCGGCGCGCAGCGGCTGCTGGCCGGTGAGCATCTCGTAGAGCACCACGCCGAGCGCATACATGTCGCTGTGGTGCGTGAGCTCTCGCCCGGCGATCTGCTCGGGCGACAGGTAATAGGGCGAGCCCATCTCCGCGCTCTGCACCGCCTGGCTCTTGCGCAGGTAGGCGGCGCCGAAATCCGCGATCTTGACGTTGGTGCCGCCGGCGAGCATCAGGTTCGCCGGCTTGATGTCGCGGTGCACGATGCCTTCCCGGAACGCGTACTCCAGCGCGCCGCAGCACTTGAAGCCGATCTGCAGGACGTCGGCGACCGGCAGCAGCTTGCCCGGCCGGGTGTGCGCGGACAGGTCGCCCCCGGTGACCAGCTCCATGGCGATGTAGCCCGAATCCTCGCCCACGGCGGCATCGAGGATGGAGACGATGTGCGGGTGCTTGAGCTTGCCGGCGAGCGACGCTTCGTTCTGGAACTGCGAGCGGTACACCGTGCCGAACTCGGGATCGCGGAACACCTCGGGCTCGATGGTCTTCAGCGCCACCTCGCCGCCGGAGAAAGTGTCCCGCGCCAGGTACACGGTGCCCGTTGCGCCCTTGCCGAGCAATTTCTGCACGTCGTACTTGCCGACCTGCAGGCTCAGGTCGAGGTCGAAGGCTTCCGGCACCGCGACATGTCCTCCCGTTTTGCTTCCGGACAGGGATGTTACTGCAAGCCGCGCTTGCCGAGCGTGCGCGCAGGCCCGAAAATCGGCTTCCCCAACTGTCCGGCAACGGCGCGCATGGCACACAGGGAAGTCCCGGTCGAGTTTCTCGAGTTCGGCATGTTCGTGGCCAGGCTCGACCGTCCGTGGACCGAGACGCCGTTCGTCTATCAGGGCTTCGTGCTGAAGACCGAGCAGCAGCTGAATGCGCTGAAAAAGTACTGCAAGATGGTCTACGTCGATCCGGAAAAGCGCCAGCAAGTCGTGGCGCCCAGGCTGCTCACCCTGCCGCCGTCCTCCAGCCGCCAGTTCATCGCCGAGCAGTCCAAGGAGAAGGTGCGCGGCACCGTGGTGTACAAGGAGCTCGCCACGGTCGAGGACGAGCTGCCGCGCGCCCGCACCGTGTTCACGCAGACCAATGCGATCGTGCACGCCATGTCGCGTGCGGTGATCACCGGCAGCGCGCTCGATGGCGATCGCGCCAAGCAGGCGGTGAACGAGATCACCGACTCCGTGGTACGCAACCCCGACGCCATGATGCTGCTCGTCACCATGCGCGACAAGGCGGAGGAGACGCTCAACCGCGCGACGCAGGTGTCGGTCTACATGACGGTGTTCGGCCGCTTCCTGCAGCTGGAGCGCGAGCGCCTCGAAGTGCTCGGCCTCATCGGCCTGCTGCAGGATGTGGGCATGCTCAAGCTTCCCCAGGGCATGCCGGCGCGGCGCAATGACCTCGATCTGCCTGAGGAAGAGGTCTTCAAGACGCATGTCACGAACAGCGTCGAGATCCTGTCGCAAACGGCGGGGCTGCCGCCCGAGCTGCCGAGCCTCGCCTCGCTGCACCACGAGCGCTACGACGGCAGCGGTTACCCGCGCGGCCTGAAAGGCAGCGCCATTTCGCAGATCGGCGCCATCGCCGGCATCGTCGACACTTTCGACATGCTGACCGCGCCGGCGCGCTACGGCATGCAGATGCCGCCGTCCAACGCGCTCAACGTGCTGTTCCAGAACCGCGGCACTCAGTTCCATGCCGCGCTGGTCGAACAATTCATCCAGTGCGTCGGCGCCTTCCCGGTGGGCAGCGTGGTCGAGCTGAACAGCGGCGAAGTCGGCGTCGTGATCACGCAGAACCTGGTGAAGCGCCTGCAGCCGCGCGTCATGGTGGTCCAGGACGCCAGCGGCAATCCGATCCACCCGCACAAGGTCCTCGACCTGGTACACGAGCCGATGGCGACGCCCGACGAGCCCTACCGCATCCGGCGCACGCTCGACCAGACCACCGTCAAGATCGATTCGCGCGAGCTGTTTCTGTGACCAAGGCAGCCGCCTTCGGCGCTGCCCAATAGAACGACGGCTGCGCCGTGGACAGCGCCTCGATCCAGCATCTGATCGGCCAGTTCGGACTCGACTCCGAGTCGGTTGCCGCGCTCGACGGGCTGGGCATGGCACTCAACGAGCACACGCCCGAGGCGCTGCTCGCGGCGCGCGGCGAGAGCACGCTGGCGAGCGCCGCGTCGCCCTTTTTCCTGCCGCTCCTGCCCACCGGCATGTCGGAACCGCAGCGCGCGCTGGTGAGCGCGATCGCGCACGGCGCCCTCGGCCGTGAATCGCTGTCGCGACTGCTGCGGGCGTGGGCGGCAACGCTCAACCCGGAGGAGCCAAGCGAGCGCTCGCTGCGCGACTGCCGCCCGCTGCAGGAACTGCTACGCAGCGGTGCGCTGCGGGTGTACGCGGCTGACGCCGCGCGCTGCGAGGCGGCGCTCGCCGCGGCCGAGCGCCTGGGCGCCGTGCAGCTCGCGTTGATCGCTGAAACGGCAGCGCGCGCCGCGCCTGGCCGCACCCAGGCCGCCACCGGCCTGTCGGATTTCATGGCGCAGGCGGACGCCTGCGTCGCCGCGCGCATCGCCGACGGGCAGCAGATGGCGCTGCTGTTCGTCGATTGCGGCGTGATCGGGCGCATCGATGGCGTGTGGGGCTATGTCGTGGGTGACGCGGTGCGCGACCGGCTGGGCGCGCGCCTGCGCACCGAGGTGCTGCGGGTGCAGGACATCATCGGCCATCCGGGGCGCGACCAGTTCGTGTGCGTGCTCGCCGATCTGCAGAGCGCCGGCGTGGCGACGCTCGCCACCGAGAAGCTGCTGCGGGCGCTCGACCAGCCGCTATGGGTCGACGTCGATGAGCTGTACGCGCGCCCGGCGGTGGGTATCGCCGTGTTTCCGGAGCATGGAACAAGCGCGATCGAGCTGCTGCAGCGCGCCCGGGTCTCGGCGCGGGCCGCGCGCGAGCGCCCGGAGCGCTTCGCGCTCTACAGTCCGGACCAGGAGCGCTCGGAAATCGAGCTGCTGCTCTACGAGAACCGGCTGCGCGCGGCGATTTCGCAGGACGCGCTCGACATCGTGTTCCAGGCGCAGCGCGATGTGCGTACCGGCCTGATCGTCGGCGCCGAGAGTCAATTGCGCTGGCGCGACGCGAGCCTGGGCGCGGTGCCGGTCGAAAAGGCGATCGCCGCCGCCGAGTCGGCGGGCCTGGTGAACGAGGTGACCCTGTGGCTGGTGAATGGCGCGCTGCGCAACTGCCGCCAGTTTCGCGACGCAGCGGGCCTCGACCTGCGCGTCGGCGTCACCCTGTCGGCGAAGAGCCTGCGCCAGTCCGACCTGCCCGACTTCGTGCTGAGCGCGCTCAAGACCTGGAACCTGCGGCCGA
Source organism: Burkholderiales bacterium (assembly GCA_039934435.1). Classification (GTDB taxonomy): domain Bacteria; phylum Pseudomonadota; class Gammaproteobacteria; order Burkholderiales; family SG8-39; genus JAABQT01. The sequence continues at coordinate 2,293 of JBDTMD010000014.1, read as the reverse complement.
GCCGGCTCGCGCTCGAGATCACCGACACGCAGGTGCTGGCGACGAACCTGGAGTCGGTGGAAACACTGCAGCGCCTGCGCGCAGCGGGCGTGCGCCTCTCGCTCAACGATCCCGGCGCCGGCTACGCCTCGCTGTCGTGGCTGGCAACGTTGCCGTTTCACGAGCTGCGCATCAATCTCGCGCACGTCGGCGACATCGTCGATTCACCGCCGCACCTGGCGCTGGTCGAGTCGTTGATCGGGCTCGCGCACCGGCTGAAGATGGAGGTACTGGTGGCCGGCGTCGAAAACGAAGCGAGCGCCGCGCTGCTCAAGCCGCTGGGCTGCGACCTGATGCAGGGGGCGGTGATCGGCGCGCCGCTCGAGACGCTCGAGTTCATCGAGAAATTCAGCGGCGACTGAACCGCCTAGGGCGTACCGATGTAGTCGCGCTTGCCGATCTCGACGCCGTTATGGCGCAGGATGGCGTAGGCGGTAGTGGCGTGGAAATAGAAGTTCGGGTTGGCGAAGCCCAGCAGGTACTGCATGCCCTTGAACGTCAGCTCGCGCCCGCCGATCTTCAGCACGATGGCTTTTTCCTCGCTGCCGTCGATTTGCGCGGCCTTCACCGTGCCGATAAAAGCCACGGTCTTGGCGATGCGCGCCTTCAGCTCCGTCAGCGTCGTCTCGTTGTCTTCGTGTTTCGGACTCTCGATGCCGGCGAGACGCGCCACCGCGCCCTTTGCGGTGTCGCAGGCGATGGTGATCTGGCGCGTGAACGGCAGCATGTCCGGGTACAGGCGAAAGGCGGTCAGCGTGAGGGGGTCGATCTTCTTCGCCTCGCAGTGCGCCTGCGCCTTGTCCAGGATCGCCGCCAGGTTGTCGAGGATGTTGGCGAAGCGCGGCGCGCTCGCCTGGTACATGGAAATCGTCATCGGTGATTGTGTCCAGGTTGTGGCAAGGTGATGATATTAGTCCCTGGCGCGAACCGCGGCGCCCGGGCCGCAGTCGAATCGCAATTCTGCAACGGAGCATGACGCCATGCGCAATGCCTGCCTCGTACTATTGACCGCATCCGCCCTCGCCGCCTGCAGCGAGGCCGAGCCTCCCGCCACCGCGACCGCGCCGCAGGCGCTGCCGCCGCCCAAGCCGCTGGTCCAGTCCGCGCCCGCGCCCGCACCGGCTGTCGCGCCGGTTGCCGCGCCGCAGCCCTCGGCCGACGAGCAGCTCGCGGCACGCGTGAAACGGGCGCTGCGCGACACGCGCAAGGTGGACGGCCAGGGCGTCGATGTCAGCGTCGCCGGCGGCGCCGTCACTCTATTCGGCACCGCGCCCTCCGCCGGCGAGCGGCGCAAGATCGAGGAATTCGTCGCCGGCATCGAGGGCGTGCAATCGGTGCTCAGCAAGCTGGTGATCGTGCGCGGCTCGTAGCCGCGCCGCGGAACGAGCCGCGGTAGGCGGCGCGCCGCTCGCCGGCGCTTCGGCCCAGCGCGCAATACAGCGCGTGCGGGGTGACGAGCGCGTCGGCCTCGCCGAGCGCATTGGCGCGGTAGCTCGACCAGCGGAAGTGCGCGGGATGGCGCACCAGCCCGGCGCGCACCGGATTCATCTCGATGTAGCGCATGCAGGCGAGCACGTAGCGCCGCGCATAGACCGGCGAGGCGTCGAACGCCTGCGCGCCGGCGGCGCGGACCAGGGGCGTGGCGGCATCGGCGCGCAGCGGAGTGACCAGCAGGTGCGTATGCGTGCCCATGAGCACGTAGGCATGCACCGCGCAACCGGCGACGGCGCTGGCGCTGCACAGCAGCGCCGCGTAGTCGCCGGGCGCAAGGGACGGTTCCACTCCGCGCAATACAAGGTGCAATGCGATGCCGGGCTGCTGCGGACAAGGCTGGCGGTCCATGGCGCAGCAACGCCGCGCCCCGCCCGGCGGTTGACGCCGCCCCGCGATTCAGCCGAGCAGCGCCTTCGCCTTGGCGAGGAACCGCGCGGCGCACGGCGTAACCCGGCCGGGTTACGATGCGGACTCGAGCCCACGCGAGGAATGCCATGAGCACCGCCGACCGACACGCCGTTGCGCCGCCCCACGATCCGATCCAGGACCTGGCGGAGAAGATCTACGTCCAGCTCTGCGGGCGGATCTACGGCGCCGGCGGCGAAAAGCCCCAGCCCAAGGCCGTGGCGCAGCTGTGCTTCAAGCTCGCGGAGAGCTTCATCGCCGCGAACTACGAATTCAATCCGACCGCGGTCGCCGCGCGCGAGGCGAAGAACAAGGCCTCGGTGAAGCTCGACTCGGTGCAGATCGATTTCGGACC
>JBDTMD010000013.1:0-11957 GCA_039934435.1 Burkholderiales bacterium | reverse complement strand
CCGAGCGCGGCGCGCATGCCGGCGCCAGCGCCGGCATTCCAGCCCGCACCGAACTCTTCCGTGTCGACACCGTTGTAGATGACTTCGTTGCGCCGCGAGAACACCGCGCGGCGCATCCAGTAGCGCCTCTGGTTTTCGCAGACGAACACCGCGCACTGCGCTGCCCAGAAAAACAGCCGGTAGGCCGCCATCTGCAGCTGCTCTTTCACGCCGAGCAGGCGATTGGAATGGAAGGTCACGATCAGGGCGGTCCGCCGGCGCGACATGCGCATCGCCAGCGCGGCATACATCAGCGCGTACGGGTTCGCCGCGACGATCGCCTCCGGCCGGATGCGGCCGATGTGGTGCGCGAAACGGCGCAGCGCGGCAACGTCGAAGTAGCGCGCCGCATCGAGGCAGTGCACGGCCGTGCTGCCGCGCAGGCGAATCCGGTCGAGCTGCTCCGCCCCGCTTTTTACGTAGACCGCGTGACACTCGTGGCCGCGCTCCGCCAGGCGGTTCATCAGCGTGATCGAGTGCCGCTCGGCGCCGCCGTAGCGCAGGGAGCCGGTGACGAATATCAGTCGCGCCATGGCATGCGCTCAGGTGCCTAACTTCTGGCCGCGGACGCTCGTGAGCCAGACCCCGGCAAGGCCGGAAGCCGCCGCCAGTGCGGCATAGGCCGAGGCGAGGACGATGCCGCCGGCCAGCATGCGCACCAGCGCCCCGCTCGCGGCGAAATACAGGGCCACCGTGCTCCAGGCGAGCAACGCGGCCACGATTGCGAACAGGATGAGCAGGGCGAGCGTGCGCCAGTCCTGCAGCCGCCGGATCGGCACGCCGGTGATCCTCGCGATGCGCCACAGCGTGGCAATGCGATCCAGATGGATCACGATCGTGCTCCCCATGGCCGCGCCCGCGAGGCCCAGGTGCACGGCCGCAACCCAGTTGATCGCCACACCAAGCACCAGCGCGACCGCGTTCACCCCCATCACGAACACCGCCTGGCGCAGCAGCATCGTCGGGCTCGACAACTCGATTACCAGGGCCACGATGCCGACGATGTAGACCCGCATCACCGGGGCGGCATCCAGGTAGGCCGCCGTGTAGACGAGCGTGACGACCTCGTTCGCGAAGACGAAGGCGAAGGCGAACAGCGGAAAGACGATCGCGCCGACCATGATGTTGCCGCGGCTGTTCAGCTCGAGCATGCCGGCGACATCGCCCGCGGCCTGGCGGCGGCTCATGATCGGCAGGAAGGCGAAGTTGACCGACTGGCGGCACAGGTTCAGCACCGGGCCGAGCACCGCGGCGACCGAGAACGCCGCGAACATGCCAAGCGGAAACAGCGCCGCCACCAGCCACTGGTCCGCCTGGACACGCAAGCCGTACAGCGCACCCGCGGCGCCGAGCGGCGCGGCATACAGCAGGTGACCGGCGAACGCCCGCCAGCGCAGAGCCGGCCCGCGCAGGCCGTGAAACCTGGCGACATAACCGAGCAGCAACACGGTCTTGAACACCACGAAGGCGAGCAGAACCAGCAGCACGGGCCCCAGTTCACCCGTGAGGATGGCGGCCAGCGACAGCGCCACGGCGCGCAATGCGGCCAGACCCACCGTCACCTTCGCCTGCCAGGTGACGCGCTCCTCGGCCGTGGGCAGCAAGTCGAGGAGCGAGGCGACGACCCACAGCAGAATGAATGCAGGCAGGACGGCATGATGCCGGGTGAGGCCGCGCAGGCCCTCGGGCAACCAGGGATTCCACGCGCTGACGGCCCATGCCGACACCAGGCCCGCGCCGACGAGGAAGATCAGCGTCTGATTGATGTACAGGCGTTTGGCCGCGGCGTCCGAGCGCGGCAGGTAGTAGTACAGACTTGCCGGCATCGCCAGCGTCGCGACGGCCAGCACCGTTCCCGCCACCAGCCAGACCAGCCGGTACTCGCCGAACGCAGCGGTGTCCAGGCATCGCGCCAGAACCACCGGGAGCAGGAACTGGACCGCGAAGTCGAATGCGTTCGCTGCGCCAAGCGACAGCGCGCGTTGCCCCAGGCGCTGCGCGGGCTCGGGCGCGAAGCTGCCGGACCGCGCCTGCGCGGCGGAATCGGTCACGGTGCCTGCCGCTGGTTCAGCTGTCCGTACATCATGCCGATCGCGAGCCAGAGCAAAGCCTGCTCGGGACGCGGCGTCAGGCTGCTGTCCGTGGCGCTGGAAACGAGGATGCTCAGCAATCCCGCCGCCGCCCCCTGAAAATAGCCGCGCAGCGCGGGCGGCAGGTTCGGATCGCGGATCAATGTCCTGAACCCGCGCCAGACATGGACGAAGTAGGCGCACAGCAGGACAAGGCCCACGACGCCCATGTCGAGCAACGCCTGCAGGTACGCATTGTGCGGGTGCGTGACCAGCAGCACGCTCGCCCCGCCCGCGGCCCGCATCGGCCCCGACCACATAATCGAGCCCAGGCCGCTGCCGTAGACCGGGCTGCGCATGACTTCAGGAAGCAGCGGCAGCCACAGGCCGTTGAGGCGACCGGCGCTGATCGCGTTCAAGCCCTCGCCGGCGCCGACAGCCACCCGCTCGTAGACTGCGGCCGGCAATGCGAACAGCGCCATGGCGACCGCCAGCCCGAAAATGGCCAGCGTCCACAGACTGCGCCGCCAGAGCACGAACAAGGCATTGACGACGACGAAGCCGGCGAAGGCGCCGCGCGAGAACGTCAGCACCAGCGCCGTGACCACCAGGCCCATGGTGGCGAGCAGCACGAGCCTCTCGCCCGCCCGCTGCGATCCGGCCCAGGTGAAAAGCAGCAGCGCATAGGCCACGACGTACATCCGCCCGAGGTCGTTGGCGTGCAGGCCCAGCACCGAGAGGAACTCGCGCGCGCCGCTGCCCGCGAGCTGGTGCAGCCCGATGCCGGACCGGGCGACGAACACGATGACGATCAGGCTGATCGCCCAGGTCGCGACCAGCGCCGGCACCAGGAACTTTTCCGTCGCCGCGGATTTCGACACGGCCGCGGCGACCAGCACCGCGAACAGCACCATGCCCAACGGCTTCACCAGCATGTCGCGGACGTAGCCGCTCGTGCTGTCGAAGTCCATCAGATCGAAAGCATGGAATGCCGCCGGGATTTCGCCGACATGCTGCGCGCCCATTGCGCCGGCGGCCACGATCGGCAGGAGGTACAGCCACAGCAGCGGGCGCGGCAGGATGCGTCCGGGGATGCCGCCCGAGAGGCCATGCAGCAGGCATGCGCCGAACGTGCCGACGAGCAGCAGGTTCAACGGATTGAGGCCCGTGATGCCGAGCATGGCGTGCGGAAACACGCTGGTGCTCGAAATCGGCATCAGCACGATCAGCAGCACCACGCCGATGCGGAAGTCGAGCAGGATGAAGGCGCAGGCGATCAGCGAGGCGCACAGGTACAGGGCGTTTAACCCGGCCAGCGCCACCACGGCGCCCCACAGCAGGCCGAACAGCACCATGCCGGCGAGCGCCGGCTTCCTGAAGGCCGCGAGCCCTGGCGGGACCGATCGTTCCAGGGCCGCGAACATGCCGCTCAATCCAGCTCAGTCAGATTGCATTGAACACGGTGCCGACGACGCGGGTGCCCGTGTCGCTCAGCGCGCGGATCGTGCTGGCGACGGCGGCGGTCCCGGTGTGGTCTTTGCGCGCCAGGACGATGGCGCTGCCGGCGCGGAACGCGAGGCTCAGCGCGTCCGCGCAGAGCATGGAAGGCGGGGTATCGAACAGGATCACATCGAAGGCTTCGCGCGATTCCTCCAGCAGTGCGGTCAGCGCCGGCCGCAGCAGCAGTTCCTGCGGATTGGGCGGACACGCGCCCGCCGGCAGCAGCGACAGCGTGCCGAACTGCGGCAGCGACACCACGGCGCCGCGATCGGCGCGGCCCGAGAGCACCGCGGACAGGCCGATCCGGTCGGGCACGCCGAAGATGCGGTGCTGGCGCGGGTTGCGCAGATCGGCGTCGATCAGCAGCGTGCGCTGGCCCAGCTGCGAGAACACCACGGCGAGATTGGCCGCCACATAGCTGCGGCCTTCACCGGCTCCCGGGCTGACCACCGCCAGCATCCTGTGGGCGACCCGCGCGTTGGCCCAGCGGATCAGCAGTTGCGTGCGCAAGGCGCGCAGTTCCTCGGCGCGCGGGTGAAACGGGTCGTAGGCGCCGACCAGTTCGCTGCTGATGGCGCCGCTGTCGGCGGTGAGGTGGGGCTGCCCGTACTGCTTGGCGATCGCGCCGCGCAGGTCATCGGCCGTGATCAGACGCAGGCGCACGGCCGCCTCGCCGAAGCGCACGCCGCGCACGCGCTGCAGCTCGAGCACCAGGTCGATGTCGGCGGCGCCGAGCTTGCCGTCCGCCACCAGGATGCCGCCCAGGCGGCCATCCTCGCGCGGCGCGAGGCGCCCGCCGCTATCCATCGAAACGATATTTTCGCCAGGATTCATCGGCGCTCCTCAGCCCGGGCTCGGCAACGCACGATGGCCGGCGCCGGCGTGGCCGAGCGCAGGATTGCGGGGCTTCCACGGCTTGAGCTCGCCGAGTACCGGCACGTTCCAGGCGTCCTCGAGGTCGCCGAACGAGCGCACGCGGCCGTCGGCTCTCTCGAGCAGCAGCACCATGCCGAGGCCGAGCAGCACGCCCACCACCACCGACAGGGCGATGTTCAGGCCGACCTTCGGGCTGGACGGCCGGCCTGGCGCGATTGCCGGGTTGAGCACGGAAACGTTGGTGACGTTGGCGCGGCTGTCGACCTGGCTGGTCACGGCACGCTGCATCGCGGTGTCGTAGGCCCGCTCCGCGGACTCCACGTCGCGCTTGAGCACGTTGAATTCATTGCGGTTGCCCTTGAGGCCCAGCATGCGCGTGCGCTGCGCCGCCATCGCCTGCATCAGCGCCGCCTCGCGCTGCTCGCTCTGGCGCAGCGAGCTGCCGATTCCCGCCACCACCTTGCGCATCTCGGCGTTGAGCTTGCGGCGCAGGTCGTCGTTCTCGGAAGTCTGGCGCTGGTACTGGGGATGATTGGGCCCGTATTGCGTCGCCAGGTCCTGCAGCCGGCTTTCGCCGCGCAGCAGCTCGCCCTTCAGCCGCTGGATGAACGCGTTGTCCATCACATCGGGCAGTCCGTCCGCCGAGCCGCTCCGCTCGATGAAGCTGCGCGCCTGCTGCGCGCGGCTGGTCCACTGGAAAGTCTGGCTCTGCGCCCTGACCACTTCCTCCGACAGGGCCGCCAGACGCGCGGTTTCGACGTCGGTGCGCTCGTCCGTCGACACGATCTTTTCCTGCTGGTACAGGCTGGTGAGTTTGGCCTGGGCGGATTCCAGATTGGCGCGCAGCCCCTTCAGTTGCTCGTCGAACCACGACGCCGCCTCGCGCGCCGGCTCGACGCGCAGCTCGAGCATGGTGTCGATATAGGCCTTGGCGAAGGCGTTGGCGACCAGTGCCGAAAAAACCGGATCGGCCGAGGCGTAGGTCGCCTGGATGACGTTGCTCTGGGAGGTTTCCACCTTGAGTCGCTTGAGCAGGCTCTCGACCAGCCGCTGTTCGATCGCCGCCGTGCTGCCGCCCGTGCTCTCCGTCGGCAAGTACGGCGAAGCCTGCTGCGCGAGACCCAGGTTCCGGACCACCATCAGCGCCACCTTCCGGCTGCCGAGGATGTCCTTCTGCGTCTGCAGGTAGCTGAGACGCTCCTGCGGCATGAGGGCCATGCGCTGGGCGTTGCCGAGGGACTGCTCGTCCCGGGCGTCGACCAGCAGCGACGCGGTCGCGTCATAGGATTTGGGCAGCAGCAGGCTGCCGGCGGTCGCCGCGAGCACGGTGGCGGCGACGATCATGACGAGGATGCCCAGGCGCGCTCTCAGGGCGAGCAGGAATTGTGTCAGCGTCACGGCTAGAACAGGCTTTCGCGCACGTTGACGATGTCGTCGGGCAGGACCGCATCGGTCAGCCGGGCCTCGACCTTCGAGTACTGCCCGTCGGGCAGGCGTCGATTAATGCCGATGCCGCGTTCGGTGCCGCGCACGGTCAAACCGCCGCCGAGCGACAGGGCCTGCATGACGGTCATGTTGGGTTCGAGCCGGTAGGCGCCGGCGCGCTGCACTTCGCCGTAGATGTAGAACACCGGGGCGCGCCGCACGAAAATGGTATCGCCGCTGCCGATCTGGATATTGGCCGCCGGGTCGCCGCCGCGGAAGATCGCCGGCACGTCGATCTCCTGCTTCACGCTCTTGCCGTCGCGGTTGGACAGCACCGTGACCAGATCGGCGCCGGTCGGACTGATACCGCCCGCCTGCGTCAGCACGTCGGTCAGGCGCGAGCCGCTGTCCTCGAGCGCGTAGTTGCCCGGTCGCGACACTTGCCCGAGCACGTGCACCAGGCGGCTGCGCGCCTCGAGCATCGCCACCGCAACCTGCGGCTTGATGATGAATTTTCCGTGCCTGAGCATTTGCGCGATGCGCGCACCGGCTTCGGCCAGCGTCAAGCCGTCCAGGGCCACCTCGCCGATCATCGGGAACACGATCGCGCCCAGGGGCGAGATGCGCGCTTCGGTGGTCAGGTCGGGGTTCTGGTACACCGTGACGCGGATACTGTCGCCGGCGCCGAGTTTGGCGTTCACCGCCGCCGGCTCGCTCGGCTGCGCCGGCGAGGCGAGCGGTGCCGCTATCAGCAGCAGGGCGGCGAGCACGACCCACGGCCAGGTGCGCGGTGCGTTGGTCGGGAGGGAACGGAAGTTCGGAGCAGTCGGCATGGTGGACCTCATGCGCCAGACTAGCCCCGGCATATTGAGTGCGCGCTCGCCGTCCTGAGCCGATCGGACCATTCCCGCGGCGCCGGGAAAAGGCGGCGGCTAGAACGCCAGCCGCGCGCTCAGGCTCAGGACCTCGACCTTGTAGTCGCCCAGGGCCGCCGTCGAGGTACGCGTTTCGCGCCGCAGCGCCAGTCCGAGCCTGACGCTGCGCAGCGGCTGATACGACATCGCGAGCGTGGTGCTGCGCACCCGGTCACTGCGCGGCGCGACCGCGCCCAGCGCGACGCCGGCATCGCCCAGGTACTCCCAGTCGGCGGTTTCGATGCTGCCCGAAAAATCGAGCTTTTCGGTTGCCCGGTACGTCGGCCGCAGCGCGATGCCCTTCACCAGCACGAAGCCGATGTTGACGCCCGCGTTGACCTCGTCGGGCTCGGCGATGTCGCGCTGCGCCGTGACGCTCAGCGCGAACGGGCCGCCGGGCGTCCAGTCGTAGGCGGCGCGGTAGAACCCGGCTTCATGGTCGCGCGCCGGCACCTGCTCGAAACTGCGCCTGACCTTGCCGAGGCTCGCCCGCAGGTGCGAGCGCCCGGTAATGGTCCAGTCGGCAGTGACGCCCGCGCGGCGCTGGCGGTAGGAGTTGTCGACCAGGACGGCGTTCACCAGTTGCGGATTGGGCAGGTCGCCTTTTTGCGTCTGCACGCTCAGGCCGATCTGGTTGTCCGCCGGCGTCACGTAACTGACGGTGAGTCCGGCGCCCTCGTTCGTGATGTCGTTCACCTGCGACGCCGGAACCTCGTTCGATTGCTCGAGCTGGCTGGCTTCGCCTTTCACGCGCCAGCGTGCGCCCAACCGGTAGGTGGCTTCCAGAAACGTCTTGCGGGTTTCCAGCGGATTGGGCGTGCCGCTTTGCACGCCGCTTTGCACGTTGGCGAGCGATGCCAGCGCGCGGTCGCTCGTGGTGCCGAGTCGGCCGCTCAGCGCGTTGCCTACCTGCCACAGCCAGATTGCGCGCGCGTGGCGCTCGGTGAAGTCGAGCACGCTGAATTGGTCGTAGCGGTTCTTGGCGAGCGACACGCCGCCCGTGAACCGCTGCCGGCTCACCGGCAGGTCGAAGTTCAGCCCGGCCGACGTCGTGTTGTAGGTGTCGCCTTTCGAGGGCGCGCCCAGAACGATCGCCGGGTCGCTCTGCCCGGAAATGCGGAACACGTTATCGTCGTGCGTGACGCTGTAGGCGACGAACGGCTCGACCTGGCCGTCCCACAGGGCGTGTGCCTCACCGACCCACGCCATCGACGTGGCCGACAGCAGCAGCGCGCACAGGCGCCCGCCATTCGCCTTGCGGCCGCGTTGGTCAATCCTGCCTGCGTCAGCAATCATGTTCCGCCTCCCCATTCTCTCTCCCGGCGGGAAGATCTGTGTTCAGGATGCGAAGATGCGCGGCCTCGCCAAGGCGCAGATACCGAGGAACCCCGCGGCCAGCAGCGCCCACAGGCCCGGCTCCGCAGGCGCGCTGTCCGGGCTGCGCATCCATTGCTCTGCGGACCTGTCATTGCCTCTCTGTGCCGCCACCGGCAGTATCTTTGCCGCATTGACCTTGCCCGCACCCTCTGGCACCTTCGCCAGGCTTTCGCCCTCGCGGGCCGCCGCCCGCACTTCGCTGGAAAATTCCCGGGGCGCGCCACCGCCCACGGCGCACAGCATACGGTAATCCGGCGCGCCGGCACGGTTGCACGCGCCGTCGAGCCTGCCGCGCTCCAGCGCCAGGGCGGAGCCCGGCCCGAGCGCAGCCGCCACCGCGAGGCAGGCCATCAAACCGAAGAATCGATGCAGGCAGGCGCGCATGGCAATGACCTCAGGATCTCAGGATGCGCAGTTCCAGCGCCTTGCCCACCGCCTGCGCGCGATTGACCACGTCCAGCTTGCGCAGAATTTTCTGCACGTGGTTCTTCACGGTCAGCGGACTGATCACGAGGATGGCCCCGATTTCGAAGTTGCTCTTGCCGAGCGCGACCCAGCGCAGGATCTCCTGCTCGCGGCCGGTAACCTTTGCCGGCTCGCCGGGTCTCGGCCCGTCGATCGAATGCGCGCGGCCGTTGACTTCGGTGCGCACCCAGGCGTCGTGCACGAACGGCGTTACCATCCGCGCCAGATGGGCATGTCGCGGCCCGAGCGTCCCCGGCGCGCACAGGTAGGCGTAAAAACCGCTCGCCAGGCCGTTCGCATCGTGGGTGCCATGCGCGAGAATCTGCGTCGCCCCCACCTGCTCGAGCGCCTGCGCAAACAGGCCTTTGGCGAACGGGCCGTCGGCTGCGTCGCGGATCAGCGGCCGAAAGCCGCCTTCCTGCCATGCCTTCACCAGATTGAGCGCGCCGGCGCTGTCGCGCAGGAATGCTTCGCCGAATATCGCCGGCTGCGGCGCGACCGTCGAGAAGCTTTCGGCGCGCATCGAGCTCGCGTCGCCGCCCGGCAGCGCGCAGATCAGCGCCTCGTGCGGGATCAGGCCTTGCAGCAGTCCCTGCGTCCAGCTGAAAAAATGCACCCGCTGGTACACGCGCAGCGCTGCGTCCAGGTTGAGCATCAGGGCCTCGACCTCGAGCTCGTCCAGGGCCTGCGCGCAATCTTGCGTGCGCACCGCGGCGGCCGCGGGAAATTCGCGCGCCGCGGGCCGCGCGAAGCGGATCGGCGGGAGTTCGCTGCGAAGTCGGGGGCTGGGTTGATCGAGCTGCACAGGCTGCCTTTTCGGTGGCGGAGCGGGTTCGAGTGCACAGCCTAGCTCGTGGTTCGGAACTGGTATGTACGCTATCGCACCGAACGCGGGCCCTGCGGCGTGCCGCGCCGCGGCAGCGCCCGGTAGTCCGTTGGGGCCATCGATGACGCAGCGCCGCCGCGACGGCGCTGCACCCCGCCCGGTCTAGGGTGGTGCACTCCACCAATCCCAAGCATGCTTCAGGTCCACAACAGCCCGTCCCGCCTGCTGCCGAGCCAGCCCAGCCCGTCGGCGCTGCTGCGCGCCAGCGTCGATCCGGCGGTCGCGATCGGCGTGCTCGTGCTCTCGGCGCTGTGGTTCGAGGGGCGCGTCAACGGCGCCTACCTGATCCTGTCGCTGCTCGTATTTTCGATGACATTCCCCGGCAGTCTCGCGCGCGACGCGGCGAGCGCCGGCGCGCTCGCCTGGAGCATCTTCACCGGATGGAGCGCGCTGGTCGCGCTGCTCCTGCTGCTCGGCTGGGCCTCGGGCGGCCTCGGCAATTTCGAGCCGCGCGCGCTTTTCGCCTGGATCCTGGCGACGCCGATCGGCCTGTTCGGCGCGCACCGGCTGGTGCCGGCGCTGCTGCCGCGCCTGCTGGCCGCGGAAGGCCTGCAGCGCACCGCCGTCATCGCCGGCGCCAACTGCCTGGGCCGCGATCTCGGCGCGCACCTGCGCGCGCGGCCGCTGCTCGGCATCCGCTGCGCGGGCTATTTCGACGACCGCGGCACATCACGCGACCAGGCCCTCGCGTCGGAAAGGAACCTCGGCGACCTGGAGCATCTGCCGGCGTACGTCAGGCAGCATCACATCGACATGATCTACATCACGCTGCCCATGACCTCGCAGCCGCGCATCCTGCGGCTGCTCGAGGAGCTGCGCGACACGACGGCTTCGGTCTACTTTGCACCCGACATCTTCCTGTACGAGCTGATCCAGGCGCGCGTCGAAACGGTGGGCGGCATGCCGGTGCTCGCCGTCTGCGAATCGCCGTTCTACGGCGCCGACGGCCTGATCAAGCGCGCGAGCGACATAGTGCTGGCGGCCTCGATCCTGGTGCTGATCGCGCCGCTGCTGCTGGCGATCGCCGTGGCGGTGAAGCTCACCTCGCGCGGCTCGGTGCTGTTCACGCAGCGCCGCTACGGGCTGGACGGCAGGGAGATCGTGGTCTACAAGTTCCGCTCGATGTGCGTGCACGAGGACGGCGACGTCGTCACGCAGGCGACGCGCGGCGACCGGCGCGTGACCAGGCTCGGCGCCTTCCTGCGCCGCTCCTCGCTCGACGAGCTGCCGCAGTTCATCAACGTGCTGCAGGGACGCATGAGCGTCGTCGGGCCGCGGCCGCACGCCGTCGCGCACAACGAGCTGTACCGCAAGCTGATCCCGAGCTACATGATCCGGCACAAGGTGCGCCCCGGCATCACCGGCCTGGCGCAGGTCAACGGCCTGCGCGGCGAGACCGACACCCTGGAAAAGATGCGCGCGCGCGTCGCCTGCGATCTCGACTATCTGCGCAACTGGTCGCTGCTGCTCGACCTGAAGATCGTGCTGCTGACCATCGTCGTGGTGCTGAAAAAGCAGGACGCCTACTGAAAGCCGGCGCCGCCGCGCCCGCCGGGCGGCAGGCCGGCCCGGCGCAGAAGCGATAGCCCATGCCGCGCACGGTTTCGATCGGCGTGTCCTGCCCGGCCGGCGCCAGTCCCTGGCGCAGCCTGCGGATGTGGACGTCCACGGTGCGTTCCTCGACGTAGGCGTCGTGCCCCCAGATCTCGTCGAGCAGCCGGGCGCGGCTGAAGATGCGCCCCGGATGCGTCATGAAGAAATGCAGCAGCCGGAACTCGGTGGTCCACAGTTCGATCTCGCGCCCGCGGTCGCTCACGCGATGCGCCGCCGGATCGAGCTGCAGCCCGGCGAACTCGATGATGTCGTCGGCCAGTTGCGGCGTGCGCCGGCGCATCACCGCCTTGATGCGCGCGAGCAGTTCGCGCGCGGAATACGGCTTGGTGAGGTAGTCGTCGGCGCCGCTATCGAGCGCCGCGACCATGTCATTCTCGGCCGTGCGGTCGCTGATCAGCACGATGGAAATGTCGCGCGTGCGCTGGTCGCTGCGCAGGCGCCGCGCGAACGGCAGACCCGGAATGCCCGGAAGGATCCAGTCCAGCACCACCAGGTCGGGGCGGATGCGGCGCATCAGCGCCTCGGCCTGCGGCACGTCCGCGGCGCTATGCACCTGGTAACCGGCGCTCTGCAGATTGACGGCCAACTGCTGGCGTACCGGCTCTTCGTCTTCCACGATCAGCACTGAGCCTTCCATACCGCCATGGTCGCGCCAAGGCGCCCATTCGCTCTGTTCGCTGTCGCACAAACAGGCGCCGGCGTCCGCCTAGGCGCGAGCCGGCAACGGCATCCTCAGGGTGACCGTGGTGCCCCGGCCGGGAGCGCCGCGAATGCTCAGCTCGCCGCCGAACT
>JBDTMD010000012.1:0-12017 GCA_039934435.1 Burkholderiales bacterium | reverse complement strand
CAATATCGCGGCGAGCGCTTCAAGGACTGGCCGCGCGATCTGCGGGGCAACAACGACCTGCTGGCGCTGACGCAGCCCGAAATCATCCGCCGCATCCACCTCGAGTACCTCGAGGCGGGCGCCGACATCATCGAGACCAACACTTTCAACTCGACCGCCGTGTCGATGGCTGACTACGGCATGGAAGGGCTGGTGCCCGAGCTGAACCTGGCCGCCACGCGCCTGGCGGTGGCGGCGGCGCGCGAGTGGCAGACGAAGGATGCCGCGCGCCCGCGCTTTGTCGCCGGCGTCCTTGGCCCGACCACGCGCACCGCGTCGATCTCGCCGGATGTCAATGACCCGGGATTTCGCGCCGTCAGTTTCGACGGCCTGGTCGCCGCCTATGCCGAGGCGGCGCAAGCGTTGGTCGAGGGCGGCGTCGACCTGATCCTGGTCGAAACGGTGTTCGATACCCTGAACGCCAAGGCGGCGCTGTTCGCGCTCGACGAACTGTTCGAGCGCCGCGGCGAGCGCCTGCCGGTCATCATCTCGGGCACGATCACCGATGCCTCGGGGCGCACGCTTTCCGGGCAGACCACGGAGGCATTCTACAACTCGGTGCGCCACGCGCGGCCCCTCGCCGTCGGCCTCAATTGCGCGCTGGGGGCGAAGGAGCTACGCCCCTACGTGGAAGAAATTGCGGGCATCGCCGAAACCTTCGTCTCCTGCCACCCGAATGCCGGACTGCCCAACGCGTTCGGCGAGTACGACGACACGCCGGAGAACATGGCCGCGCTGATGGGCGAATGGGCCCGCAGCGGCTGGCTCAATATCGTCGGCGGCTGCTGCGGCACCACCGCCGAGCACATCCGCGCCCTGGCCGCCGCGGTGCGCGGCGTAGCGCCCAGAAAAGTGCCGACGCTGCCGGCGCAGTTGCGCCTTGCCGGCCTGGAGCCGCTCAACGTCGGCGCAGACTCGCTGTTCGTCAACATCGGCGAGCGCACCAACGTCACCGGCTCGAAAGCATTCGCGCGCCTGATTCTCGCCGGCGATTTCGCCGCGGCACTGAGCGTCGCGCGCCAGCAGGTGGAGAACGGCGCGCAGATCATCGACGTCAACATGGACGAGGCGATGCTCGATTCGGAGGCGGCGATGCACCGCTTTCTCAGCCTGGTCGCCGCCGAGCCGGACATCGCGCGCGTGCCGGTAATGATCGACAGCTCGAAGTGGCGCGTGATCGAAGCCGGGTTGAAGTGCGTGCAGGGCAAGAGCATCGTCAATTCGATCAGCATGAAGGAGGGCGAAGAGGAGTTCCTGCGCCAGGCGCGGCTCGCGCGCCGCTATGGCGCCGCAGTAGTGGTGATGGCGTTCGACGAGCAGGGCCAGGCCGACACGCTGGAGCGGCGCACCGCCATCTGCCGGCGTGCCTACGAGCTGCTGACGACCCAGGCCGGCATGCTCGCCGAGGACATCATCTTCGATCCGAACATCTTCGCCATCGCCACCGGGCTGGAAGAGCACGCGCGTTACGCTCTGGACTACATCGAGGCGGCGCGCTGGATTCGGCAGAACCTGCCGCACGCGCAGGTCTCGGGCGGGTTGTCCAACCTGTCCTTTTCCTTCCGTGGCAATGACGGCGTGCGCGAAGCGATGCACACGGCGTTCCTGTTCCACGCCGTGCGCTCAGGCATGTCGATGGGCATCGTCAACGCCGGCCAGCTGGGCGTCTACGAGGAGATCGCGCCGCAGCTGCTCGAGCGCGTCGAGGACGTGATCCTCAACCGGCGCGACGACGCCACCGAGCGACTGGTGGTGTTTGCCGAGAACGTCAAGACCGGCGGCAAGGCGGCGAAGGAGGACGACGCCTGGCGGCGCGCGCCGGTACACGAGCGCCTGATGCACGCGCTGGTCACCGGCAACGCTACGCATGTCGTCGCCGACACCGAGGAGGCGCGTCTGGCAGCGGCGCATTCCATCGAAGTGATCGAAGGCCCGCTGATGGACGGCATGAACGTGGTGGGCGACCTGTTCGGCGCCGGCAAGATGTTTCTGCCGCAGGTGGTGAAGTCGGCGCGCGTCATGAAGCAGGCGGTCGCGCATCTCGTGCCCTACATCGAGGCGGAGAAGGCGAAGACCGGCGAGGGCGGGCGGCCCAGGGGCAAGATCGTAATCGCCACCGTCAAGGGCGATGTGCACGACATCGGCAAGAACATCGTCGCCGTCGTCCTCCAGTGCAACAACTACGAGGTGCTTAATCTCGGCGTCATGGTGCCGGTGCAAAAGATCCTGGAGACGGCGCGCGTCGAAAAGGCGGATGCGATCGGCCTTTCGGGACTGATCACGCCTTCGCTCGAGGAAATGGCGCACGTGGCGCGCGAAATGGAGCGCGAAGGCTTCACGCTGCCGCTGCTCATCGGCGGCGCGACCACCTCGCGCGCGCATACGGCGGTCAAGATCGCCCCCAATTACTCGGGCCCGGTGGTCTATGTGCCCGACGCCTCGCGCTCGGTGCCCGTGACGCAGAGCCTGCTGTCAACGGACGCGCGCGACGCCTTCATCGCAGAAGTGCGCACTGACTACGAAAAGCTGCGGCGCCAGCACGCGGCGAAAAAGGGCCCCGGTCCGCTGCTGGCTCTTTCGCGCGCGCGCGAACTCGGTTATGCGGCGGACTGGCGCGCCCATGCGCCCGCGGCGCCCGCCAAGCCGGGGGTTACCGCGCTGAAGAACTATCCGCTGGAGAAACTCGCTCCCTACATCGACTGGGGGCCGTTCTTCCAGACCTGGGAGCTGTCGGGCCCGTATCCGGCGATCCTCGAGGACCCGGTCGTCGGACCGGAAGCGAAGAAGCTTTTTGCCGAGGCGCAGGCGTTCCTCAGGAAGATGATTAAGGGACGCTGGGTGCGGGCGAGCGGCGTCTTCGGCCTGTTTCCGGCGGCGCGCGTCGGCGACGACATCGAGATTTATCGCGATGCGGCTCGCCGCGAGACGCTGATGACCTGGCACAACCTGCGCCAGCAGAACCAGAAACCCACCGGGCACGCCAACCAGTGCCTGGCTGACTATGTCGCGCCGAAGGACTCCGGCGTGCCGGACTGGGTCGGCGCGTTTGCCGTGACGGCGGGCCTCGGCATCGAGAAAAAGCTCGCCGAGTTCGCGCGCGCACACGACGACTATTCGGCGATCATGCTCAAGGCGCTTGCCGACCGCCTGGCGGAGGCGTTCGCCGAGCACCTGCATCAGCGCGTACGCCGCGAGTACTGGGGCTACGCGGCCGACGAGACGCTTGGCAACGAGGACCTGATCGCCGAAAAATACCGCGGCATCCGCCCGGCGCCGGGAGACCCGGCGTGCCCGGAGCATACGGAGAAGGGCGCGCTTTTCGCTCTGCTCGACGCCGAGCGCAACGCCGATATGCATCTCACGGAGTCCTACGCCATGCTGCCGGCCGCCGCGGTGGCGGGCTTTTACCTTGCGCACCCGGAGGCGAGATACTTCGCGGTCGGCAAAATCGGCCGCGACCAGGTAGAGGACTACGCGCGGCGCAAGGGCATGAGCATGGAAGAAGCCGAACGCTGGCTCGCCCCCTATCTCGCCTATGACCCCGAGCAGCAGGCGCAGGCGGCGTAGCTATAATGCGGCGCGAGTCGAAACTGGAGGCATGACATGGGCAAGGGCGACAAGAGAACGCGGCGCGGCAAGATTTACAAGGGCAGCTACGGCAAGTCGCGCCTGCAACGCGTCAAGAAGGCGAAGAAGAAGTCCTGAGCCCGAAGATCCGCTTCGACTAGAGCGCGATGTAGTCGGCGAGCGGCGGCTCGGCCAGCGCGCGCCGCACGGGAACGCGGCTCACTTGCGCCAGAACGCAGGCGTCAGCACCACCAGCAGCGTGAACAGCTCGAGCCGCCCGAGCAGCATGCCGAAGGAACATACCCAGATCTGGAAGTCGTTCAGCACCGAGTAATTCGAGGCCGGACCCACTTGCGCCAACCCCGGGCCGGTATTGTTGAGCGAGACGACGGCGGCGGAAAACGCCGTCACCTCATCCGCGCCGCTCAAGGTCAGCAACAGCGTTATGACGACGATCGACGATACGTAGACGAAAACGTAGGCGAGCACCGCAAACACGACGTTGTTTTCCACCAGCTGGCCGCCGAGCTTCACCGGATTGGTGATGCGCGGGTGGATGATCCGCAGCAGCTCGCGGAAGATCTGCTTGAACAGGATCTGCGCACGGATCATCTTCATGCCGCTGCCGGTCGAGCCCGAGCAGCTGGCGAAACTGCACAGGAACAGCATCCACAGCGGCGCGAAGATCGGCCACAGGTTGAAGTCGGTGTTGGCATAGCCCGTGGTGGTGGCGATGGAAACGACGTTGAACGCGGAGTAACGCAGTGCAGTGCCGAAATCGGCGTAGACCCCGGTGACCACCAGGTACGCAGCGATGCCGACCACGGACAACGAAACCACGGCGAGAAACACCTTCGCTTCGGGATCGACGTGGTAAGGGCGCAGGGAGCGCCGGTGCCAGGCGAGGAAATGCGTGGCGAAATTGATCGCCGCGATCAGCATGAAGACGATCGCCACCGCTTCGATGCGCGGGGAATTCCAGTAGGCGTAGCTTTGGTCGTGGGTGGAGAACCCGCCCAGCCCGAGGGTCGTGAAGGCGTGCATCATCGAGTCGAGCCAGTTCATGCCGGCCCAGTGGTAGGCGAGGCCACAGGCCACCGTCAGGCCGAAGTACACGAGCCACAGACCCTTGGCGGTCTCGGCGATGCGCGGCGTGAGCTTCGTATCCTTCATCGGCGTGGGCGTTTCCGCCTTGAACAGCTGCGAGCCGCCCACGCCAAGGAGCGGCATGATCGCCACCGCCAGGACGATCACGCCCATGCCGCCGAGCCAGATCATGAAGCCGCGCCACAGGTTAAGCGACGGCGCCAGGCGATCCAGCCCCGAGAGCACCGTGGCGCCGCTGGCGGTAAGCCCCGAGACGGCCTCGAAGTACGCGTCGGTAAATGACAGATTCTCCAGCTGCAGGAGCAGCGGCAGCGTGGCGAATGCCGGCAGCACGGTCCACACCAGCGCCACCAGCAGAAAGCCGTCGCGCACCTGCAACTCGCGCCCGGATCGGTAGGTCGCCAGCCACAGAATCGCGCCGGCGGCCGCGGTTGCCGCCATCGACTCGACGTAGGCCCAGTGCGCGCCGTCGGCGAGCGCGAGCGAGAACGCGAGCGGAACCAGCATGCAGCCCGAAAACAGCACCAGCACCAGCGACAGCAGATGCAGGACGGCGAGCGGGCGCACGGCGCGATGCGGCTTAGAGGAAGCGCGCGCCGACCTGGAACAGCTTCTCGACCCGCGGCAATGTCTTCTTGTCGGTGACGAACAGAATGACGTGGTCCTCGGCTTCGATCACTGTGTCGTGGTGCGCCATCAGCACCTCGCCGCCGCGCACCACGGCGCCGATGGTGGCCCCGGCCGGCAAATCGATCTCCTGCACGCTGCGGCCGGTGACCCGGCAGGATTCGCGGTCGCCGTGCACCACCGCTTCCAGCGCCTCGGCCGCACCGCGGCGCAAGGAGTGCACCGCCACCACGTCGCCGCGGCGCACGTGCGCCAGCAGCACGCCGATGGTGGCCTGCGCCGGCGAAATGGCGATATCGATCTGGCCGCTTTGCAGCAGGTCGACGTAGCTGCGCCGGTTGATGAGCGCCACCACGCGCCGCGCGCCCATGCGCTTGGCGAGCAGGCAGCTCATGATGTTGTTCTCGTCGTCGTTGGTGACCGCGACGAACAGGTCCATCTCGGCGATGTTCTCCTGCTCGAGCAGCTCCTCGTCGGTGGCGTCGCCGTTCAGCACCAGCGCCTGGTTCATCTTCGCGGCCAGCAGCTCGCTGCGGTGCTTGTTGTGCTCGATGAGGCGCACCGAGTAGTCGCGCTCCAGCGCGCGCGCGAGGCGCAGGCCGATGTTGCCGCCGCCGGCGATCATCACGCGCTTGACCGGCTGGTCCATGCGCCGCAACTCGCGCATCACCTTGCTGATGTTGGCGGCCGCGGCCAGGCAGAACACTTCATCGCCCGCCTCGATCACGGTATCGCCTTCAGGCAGGATGGCGCGGTCGTGGCGGAAGATGGCGACGATGCGCGTGTCGATGTTGGGCATGTGGGCGCGGATCTCCTTCACCGGGTGGCCCACCATCGGCCCGCCCTGGTACGCGCGCACCGCCACCAGGCTGACCTTGCCGTTGGCGAAATCCAGCACCTGCAGCGCTTCCGGAAACTCCACCAGCTTGACGATGTAGTCGGTGAGCACCTGCTCGGGGCAGATCGCCAGATCGACGTCGAAGCCGTCCGGGCCGAGCAGCATCTTGTTGTCGAGAAAAGCATTGGCGCGAATGCGCGCCACGCGCCGCGGCACGTTGAACATGCGCGCCGCGAGCTTGCAGGCGACGAGGTTGGTTTCGTCGGACTGCGTCACCGCGATCAGCAGGTCGGCGTCGTCGATGCCGGCTTCGGCCAGCACCGAGGGGTGCGAGGCGCTGCCGACGACGGTGCGCAGGTCGAAGCGCTCCTGCAGCCCGCGCAGGCGCGCGCCATCCGTGTCGACCACGGTAATGTCGTTCTGCTCGGAAACCAGGCTCTCGGCGACCGAGCTGCCGACCTGGCCGGCGCCGAGGATGACGATCTTCACGCCGCAAGCGCTCCTAGGGAAAGGCGCGGCATTCTATTCCGTTTCACCCCTCTTCGCGCCGTCCCACCGCCAGGCCGAGGGCCTTGAGCTTGCGGTACAGGTGCGTGCGCTCCAGGCCGCTCTTCTCGGCGACGCGCGACATGCTGCCGCTCGCCGCCGCCAGCAGGTTCTCGAAATACACGCGCTCGAACGCCTCGCGCGCCTCGCGATAGGGTCGATCGAGCGCCAGCTCCGCAGCGGCCGCTGCCGGCGCCTGCGCCGCGAGCACGCGCTCGACGTCGGCAACGCTCAGCTCCTCTTCGAGCGCGCTCAGCGCCAGATTCTTCACCGCGTGCTCCAGTTCCGAGAGGTTGCCGGGCCAGTGATGGTGGCGCAGCGCGTTCAGCGCGCCGACCGAGAAGCGCCGCGGCGGGCAAACGCGCGCCTCCACCAATTGCGCCAGCATTTGTGCGGCGAGATCGGGCACGTCCTCCGCGAACTCGCGCAGCGCCGGCAGCCGCAGAGTGAGTTCGGCCAGCCGCGCCACCAGCTCTGCATCGTAGCCGTGGCGCTCGACCAGGATCTTGGCATCGGCCGGTGAAAAGGACACGATGCGCACCCGGTGCTTGTCGGCCCGCGATTGCAGAAACTCCAGGTTCTTCTGTTCGCCGCGCTGCAGGCGCGACAGGTCGGGCAGAAACAGCACGCCGCCACTGGCGCGCGACAGCAGCTCGCTGGAGGCATCGGCGAGCAGTTCGGCGCCGGCGAGGAACGGCGCGCCGGGCGCGGCAAGCTGACGCGCGAAGATCTCCGGCAGCATGCCTTGCTCGCCGCGCAGCATCAGCGGCGCCGCCGCCTGCGCCAGCTGTGCCAGGCGCTTGCGCAGTTCCACCAGCGCGGCCGAGCGGCCGAGCGCCGTGAGCGACAACTGGCGCGGCGCCGCCAGGTCATGATTGCGCAGCGCGCGCTTCACGGTGCTCAGCAAACGCTGCAGCGCGATCGGTTTCTCCAGGTAATCGAGCGCGCCGATGCGCGTCGCCTCGACCGCCGTTTCGATCGTGCCGTGCCCCGACATCATCACCACCGGCATGGTCAGCTGGCCGCTGCCCGCCCATTCCTTCAGCAAGGTGATGCCGTCGGTATCCGGCATCCAGATGTCGAGCAGCACGAGGTCCGGGCGTTTCGCCTCGCGCAGCCTGCGTGCCGCGCCCGCGCTCTCGGCGAGCAGCACGGCGTGCCCTTCGTCCTCCAGGATTTCTGAAAGAAGTTCGCGGATGCCGATCTCGTCGTCGACCACCAGGATCTGCGCCATGGCGTCCTCAGGCCGCTTCCGCGAGCGGCAGAAGCACGCTCACCGAGGCGCCGCGTTCCGGCCGGTTCTCGATCGCGATCGAGCCGTGATGCTCGTCGACAATCTTCTTCACGATCGCCAGACCCAGCCCGGTGCCGCGCGGCTTGGTGGTGACATACGGCTCGAAGATGCGCGCCATCAACTGCTCGGGAAAGCCGTCGCCGTTGTCCGAGACCGAGAGCCGCACCTTGTCGCCGGCAAGTTCCGTGCGCACCTCGATCGCCGGCTGCGGGCGCGGCTCGTTGCGGTTCTCCAGCGCGTCCTGGGCGTTCTGCACCAGATTGTGGATCACCTGGCGGATCTGCGCCGTATCGGCCCAGACCGCCGGCAGCACCGGGGCAAGGCGCGTGGTGATCGGCACTCGGGAGTGCTCATACAGCGCCAGCACGTCGGCGATGAGCGCGTTCAGGTCGAGGCCGGCGGGCACGGGTGCCGGCAGGCGCGCGTAGTCGCCGAAGTCGTCCACCATCGACTTCAGCGCGGTTACCTGGTTGACGATAGTCTGCGTGTTGCGCCGCAGGATTTCCGCATCCTCGCCAGCCAGCCGGTCGGCAAGCTTCATTTCCAGCCGCTCGGCCGACAGCTGGATCGGCGTCAGGGGATTCTTGATTTCGTGCGCCAGGCGCCGCGCCACTTCGGCCCAGGCGGTGGCGCGCTGCGCCTGGATCAGCTGCGTAATGTCGTCGAACACCAGCACGTAGCCGCCGCCAGTCGCGCCCGGCAGCGCCGCGCCGCGCGCCAGCAGCGTCTTGCCGGTGCCTTTGAGCGTGATCTCCAGCTGCCAGGTGCGCTCGCGGTTGGACACAAACTGCTCGCGCACCGCCGTGGCGATCGTCGCCAGCGCCCCGCTCCAGTCCGACAGCGCCTGGCCGGCGAGCGCGCTCAGCTCGCCGCCCAGAATCTCGGCGGCGCCGCGATTGGAGATCGTCAGGCGCACGTCGCGGTCGAACACCAGCACGCCAGCCGACAGATTCGCAAGAATGTTCTCCAGCGACGCCTTGGCCGTTTCCAGAGCGACGCGGTTGGACTCGACCACCTTGCGCGCCTCGTCCAACTGGCGTGTCATCGAGTTGAACGACTCGGTCAGCACACCCAGTTCGTCGCGGCTGGTCACCGCCGGCCGCGGCGTGAAATCGCCCCGGGCGACCGCCTGCGTCGCCTGCGCCAGGTTGGCGAGCGGCGCCGACAGTCGCGCCGACAGGATGGCGGCGAGCGACACCGCCACGAACAGGGCCATCAGCAATGCCAGGGTCAGCGTCACGATATAGATGCGCCTCAACCCCTGCCGCGAAAGCGACAGCTCACGGTAATCGCGGTAGGCCTCCTCCACCGCCTGCGCGCTTCGCGACAGGCCCGCCGGCACCACCTGTCGCAATTGCAGGAAGCGCGCCTCGTCGGCAATCGCCAGCCCCGTCACCGGCACGACGACGCGTAGCGCGAGCGGCCTGCCGTCCGGTGCGTCGATCGAGCTGTAGACCTGCGCCGAACGCGCCTGGCGCAGCATCTGCGAGGTCGGCAGCTCCGGCAGGAACCTGGACACTTCGTCGGTGGCGCTCGCCAGCAAAGTGCCGCCCGAGCCAATCAATGCCGCCTCCTGCACGCCGGCCTGCTCGCGCAGGCGATTGAGCATCGCCACCTGCTGCGTCGAGGACTGGTCGGCGAGCTCGAGGGCCATCGAGCGCGCCTTGTCCTGCATCTCCGCCATCATGCGATCGACGACCGACTGACCGAGGTTGATGCCGCCCTCGAGCGCGGCGTCCACCTTGACGTCGAACCAGGACTCGATGCTCTTGGTGAGAAACTGCACCGACACCGTGTAAACCAGCGCGCCGGGGACCACGGCCATCAGCGCGAACAGCACTAGAAAGCGCAACGTCAGACGCGAACCGAAGGCGCGCGCGCGGTAGCGGCGCAGAATTGCCGCGAGCTGGTAGGCGACGAGCGCGGCCAGGGCGCCGGCGAGCGCCGCGTTCAGGCCGAGCAGCAGCGGGTAGTGCTGCGCCAGCAGCGTCGAGTCGGCGGCGCTCGCGGTCGCCAGCAGGAACAGCAGCACGCCGGCAAGCGCGGCGCCAACGATGAGCAGCGTTCTCATCGCGCCGGGCTTTCCTGTGCTTCGCGCGCCGCCGGCGCGCGCGCCGTCGGCGCCGAGGCCGGCTTCGGCGGCAGGAAGATGAAGCGCTTCCATGGCGATTCGAGCCGCAGTTCGCGATTGGTGATGGCGCTGACCTGCAGCGGCCGTGGCAGCTGAGCCGTATCCAGTCGCATGCGGACCGCCACCTCGTACTGCGACCCGGTAAGCGGCACCGACCGCTCGAGCACCAGCCAGTTGCGCAGGCGCCGCATGACCTCGAGCGCTTCATCCAGCGTGGCGAAATTCTGGTGCAGCGCGCCGCTCGACAGACGGTACTGGCGCGACAGCGCGTGATATGAAAGGCGCCACTGCGTGTGGCGCGACGCGGTGGCTTCGTCGAACCACCACCAGCGCGGCCGCGTCAGCTCGAATTCGATGACGAAATGCAGCGGTACGCCGTTGGCCACGGCTTCCTGCAGCCGCGGACTGAAGTCGAAGGCGAAATCGGCGCTCAGCAGCAGCCCTTCCTCGGAGGCCGCGAGGCGCGCGTCGACGACGTCAATCTCGTCCGCCCGAGCGCACACCGCCGCCGCCGCACAGGCCAGCGCGACGATGCAGCTCGAGCAGGTAGCGCTGATGCGCATTGCGCGCCGGGTCAGGCAGCTTTCTCTAGCAGGCCGTAAAAGAAGCCATCGTGCTCCGCACTCGGCAGCAATTGCGCCACCGCGTCCTGCGGCAGTGCGCGGCGCCGGGCGCGCGGTGCGCGGCCGCAGAACGCCACCAGCACCGCGTCATTTTCTTCCCGGAAAACAGAGCAAGTGACATACAGCAATTTACCACCCGGCGCGAGCGCCCGCCAAAGGGCATCAAGTATCGCGCCCTGGCGAAGCGCGAAACCCTGCAGGTCGGCGGCGCGGCGCAACCATTTGATGTCGGGGTGGCGCCGTGCCACGCCTGAGCCGGTGCACGGCACGTCGGCCAGGATGCGGTCGAAGGGTCGTCCATCCCACCACGAATCGAGTATCGTGCAGTCGGCTGCGCGTACCGTGGCCGCAAGGCCGAGTCGCGCGAGCCCTGGCTCGATGCGCGCCGCGCGCGCCGGATCCGCATCAAGCGCGGTCAGCTCGACGTCCGCACTTTCCAGGATATGCGCGCACTTGCCTCCCGGGGCGGCGCAGGCGTCCAGCACGCGTTGACCCGCCGCCAGATCGAGCAGGGGCGCGCAGCGCTGCGCGCCGGCGTCCTGAACCGAGATCAGGCCCGCGGCGAATCCAGGCAAATCCTCCACCGGCACGGGCTTCGCGAGCAGCAGCGCGCACTCGGCGACGCGGCGGGCTGCCAGGCTCGCCGCGGCGAGTTGCGCGAGGCAGGCGTCAGGCTGCGCGCGGCGCCGATTGACGCGCAGGCACATCGGCGGATGCGAATTGCCCGCCTCGAGAATCGACTGCCAATGCTGCGGATGATCGCGCTGCAGCGCCTCGATCCACCAGCCTGGATGCTGGTAGCGCGCCTCGTCGTCCGCCTGCACGCGCCTCTCGAGTGCAGCGCGGGCGCGAAGGTAGTTGCGCAGTACGCCGTTGACGTAGCCGCGGGCCGGCCATTGCTCGATCAGCGCGCACGCGCGCACGGCCTGATCGACTACGGTGTAAGCCGCGTAACGCCCGCTGTCGAGCGCGTAAAAGGCGCACCACAAAAGCGCCTGCACCTGCGGCGCAGCCTCGCCTTTGCGTGAAAGACTGCGCACCAGCGCCTGCACCCGGCCATAGCGGCGCAGCGTGCCATGGCACAGATCGAGAACGGCGCCGCGCGCGGCACGGCGCCCGGTCGGATCATCCAGACTGCGCCCTGCCGCTACGCGCGCGAGCGCGCGCGCGGCCTCTGCCAGGGCCGGCGCGAGATCCGCCATGCGCGTCGATGCAGCCGCTCGCCGGCGGCGATCGCGCAACCGC